>NZ_QUAL01000033.1 GCF_003579925.1 Jiangella rhizosphaerae
AGCAGGCGGCGCCAGGTGGCGTGGGCGGCGATGCGGCGGGCGGTGGTGGCGGTGATGGGGCCGTACCCGTCGAGGTCGCCGGGCGCGTCGTCTTCGCCGCGCAGGCTGGTGAGGGGGACGGTGACGTGCACGGTGGCCGGTCGGCCGCGGCGCCGCCCGAGCAGCACCGGCCCGACGGCAGGTCGCGCGGCGTCGGCAAGCCGCGCGGCGTCGGCAGGTCGCGCGGCGTCGGGGTTCGCGGCGCTGCTGCTGCGGTCTGTGGTGGTGCAGTGGGGGTGGCAGCAGCCGAGGTGGCCGGTGTCCAGGGCGGTCCAGGCCAGGCCGGTGAGCAGGTCGAAGCGCAGCTGGTCCAGGGTGCGAGCGTCGTGGCCGGTGGTGCGGGCGTGGCGGGCGGCGGCGTCGGTGGCCACCCAGAGCGCGGTGAGGTCTTCGGCCGGGCCGTAGAGGGTGAGGGTGGCCATGGCGTCCTCACCGCCCGGGCAGGCGGGTTCGGGGCGGGTGATGTGGCGGCGGTCGGCGGAGCGGCGGCGGCGATGACCTCGCGGCGCAGCCACTGGTCCAGCGCCCAGCGGGTGCGCTGGGCGGCGATGGGCAGGGCGGCCTGTTCGACCCGGCGGCGGGTGTCGGGGTGGGTGAGGCAGCGGGTGCGCTCGGCGATGAGGCGGGCCTGGTCGGCGTCGATGCGCCC
>NZ_QUAL01000037.1 GCF_003579925.1 Jiangella rhizosphaerae
CGGCCCTGGCACAGGATCCCCTCGCGGCGGCAGAATTCCGTGATCTCGTGAACGATCAGGAAGTAGCCGGGAAAGTTCAGCTGTTCGATGACGTCGAGCTCGTGCGCGATCTGGGCGTAGGCGCGTTGGGTCGACGGGCCGGGCGGGCCGTAGCGGGCGGCGGCGCCGGCGGCGACCTGGTGGCGCAGCCAGCTGGCGTCGGTGTGCCCGTCCGGGACCTCGCGGTCGGGCAGCTCGGGGCGGATCAGGCTCAGGTCGAACGCGCACGCCTGCCCGAGTTCGACGGTGGTCTCCAGCACGCCGGGGTAGCGGGCCAGCCGGGCCCGCATCTCCTCACCGGAGCGGAGGAACGCCCCGCCGGCGGCGGGGAGCCACCCGTCGAGCTCGGCCAGGCTGGTCGTGGCCCGGGCCGCGGCCAGCACCTGCGCCAGCCGCCGGCCGGCCGGGGTGGCGTAGTGGACGTTGTTCGACGCCACCACCCCCACCCCGACCTCACCCGCGAGCGTGTACAGGGTGTCGTTGCGGTCGTCGTCGAGGGGCTGGTCGTGGTCGATCAGCTCGACCACCACGTTCTCGGCGCCGAACAGCTCGACCAGGCGACGCAGCTCGGCCGCGGCCGCCGGCGGGCCGCCGGCGGCGAGTGCGGCCGGGACGAGGCCCTTGCGGCAGCCGGTCAGGATCACCCACCGGCCGTCGTGCGCGGCCGCGAGCTCGTCGAGATCGTAGACGGGTCGGCCCTTGCTCCCGCGCAGCTGCGCCGCCGAGATCGCCGCGGACAGCCGCCGGTACCCGTCGGGGTCGCGGGCCAGCACCAGCAGGTGCCGGCCCTCGGGATCCGGGATGCCGTTCTGCCGCCGGGTCAGCTCCAGGCTCAGCTCGGCGCCGAACACCGTCGCGATGCCGGCCTCGCGGGCGGCCTCGGCGAACTTCACCACCCCGTACATGCCGTCGTGGTCGGTGATCGCCACCGTCTCCACACCCTGGAAGGCCGCCTCGGCGACCAGCTCTTCGGGCTCCGACGCGCCGTCCAGGAACGAGTAGGCCGAGTGGCAGTGCAGCTCCGCCCACGGCACCGCCGGCGGCGTGCGCGGGGTCTCCGGCGCCGGCGGCTCGGGTCGCGGGCGGGGCGGCAGCTTCGCGCCGTCGCTGCGCCATCCGCTGCCCCACGTCAGCGCCCGCTCGAACTCGCTCCACGGGATGTCAGGCCGAGGGTCCCAGCCCACCACGGACCACCCCACCACGCATGACCAGACACCACAAGCGATCATCGAACATGTGTTCTATCGTATCGCTCATGGTCGACCGTGAGCAGCCGCCGCACGTGCGGCAATGGCGTGACGTGCTGAACCGACACGTGCCGGACGACCCCGCGAGCTACCCCGACCGGCCCTGTCCGCGTCGCGTCCGGGTCCGCGTCGTCTGGGCCGACCAGGACGGCGTCGTCGGCGAGGCCTGGCTCACCGGCACCCTGACCCGCTGGGGCGGCACCCACCGCTACGTCCAACTCGACGACACCGCCGGCCGCCTCCCCGGACGAGGCGTCTGGGTCAAACCCGACGACGTCTACCAGTCCGAACCGGTCGATTCGACGGATGTCTAGCTCGTCGCGACCTATCGCTGAGACCCACGAATTCGATTCCGACGCCGTCGCCCGGCCCTACATCGATCACACAGACTGTCTCGACGAACCGACGCTCAGATCGGCGACGATGCGGTGAGCCTGTGTGCCCATCCGATGACCTGACGGCTGGTAGTGGCCTTGGGCGGCCCCGTGTGAACGTCCCGGTGATCGTTGGTGTCCCACCGCCAGGTGGCCCACACCGCGGCACCGTGGCAGATGGCTCCGAACAGGACGGGGGACGGCTCTTCGGTTCACGCTTGCTGTTGGGTGCGAACGGTGTCACGGTCCGGGCTGGTCGCCATGGTCGCCGACGGTGCGGTGCGGGGCCAGGCCCGCCGGCTGCTGGCGACCTTCGCCGACCAGGCGCCGGTGGTACCGGTCCAGCCCATCGACCCGCTCACCGAGCGCGAGGAGGAGGTGCTCGCGCTGGTGGCACGGGGCCGGACCAACGCCGAGATCGCGATGTGGTCATACGACACCAGACGCGTGAGAGCCGATGAGTGGGTACAGGTCGCAGCCTGTGCTCGCGGGGTTCGGCAGCCCAGCGATGAGTGTGAGCCGCCGCGTTCGATGCCGACGTCGGCGCCATGGTGGTGACGACGAACGCCGCGGCACGGCCGTAATGGCCGGTCGGCTCGTCGGCGACGTCACCGTGACGACCTGCCCCGGACCTTTCGGCGTGTTCATCCAGGATCGACCACAGCATCAGGTGGTCGATCCTGGATGATCATCGAGACAGCACGGACGAGCCACCGCGGATGTCCCGATCGGCGCTCTCGTCCGCACGCCCGATGTCGCCCACGCCGTCATTCTCGATGGCGGCTGACAGATGAGTGCGCCCGGTCGTGGTCGTACTCCTCCTTCCAGTCGCCAATGGTGACCTTGGTGTGGGTCCGAGACCAGAACAGGTGGATGTTGAGGCATTCGTCGCGCAGGCGACCGTTGAAGGAGTTGGCCGGGCCGCTGCTGGCCTGTGCCGCGGCGATCCCGCGGACCTCGAGTCGGCCACTCTGCGCTGACGTGGACGTCGCATCGGGCGTGGGCACACGGTGCGTGCTACTTCTGGCGGGCGGCCACGGCGCGCAGGTGGTGTGGTCTGGGCCTGACGATGTGGTCGTTGTACTCGGGGTGCTTCGGGAGCCACGCGGCGACGTAGGGGCAGACCGGGACGATGGCGTAGTGGTGGGCGATGACGTCCTCGACCACGGTGCGGACCAGCAGGGAGGCGAGGCCCTGGCCGCTGTAGTCCTCAGAGACGCCGGTGTGATAGAGCACGCGCTGGATGCCGCCGGGGGTGTCGACGTCGACGTAGTCCTCCTCGCCGATGATCTGATCGGCAGGGCTGGTGGCGTCATGATCGATGAGGACGTACCGTGACTCCTCGGCCCGGTTCTGCACCTCGAAGCGCTGATCGGTCATGGTCGTCCTCCGTGGGGCTGCTCGCGCGGTCGAAGCCGGATGGTCGGCAGGTCCGGGGCGGGCAGTGCCGGTGGTTGGCCGGGCGGGAACTCCCCGAACAATGACGGTTTGCCGGCGTCGGCCGGGTCGGCCGGTTCGAATCCGAGCTCAGCTTGGTAGCGTCGCCGGAACTCGACGATCTCTTCGTGGCTGCGGCCGACAAAGTTCCACCACATGACGATCTGCTCGTCGAGTGGCAGGCCGCCGAGCAGGATGATCCGCGCGCCGTCGGGACCGGCGGCCAGGGTGAGGGTGTCGGCTCCCGGTGGTACGTACGCCAATGATCGGTGATCGGCCGCGGTGCTGTTGACGGTGATCGTCGCGGTCTCGGCGAGGGCTGCGTGTTCGAAGTCCGTCCGGACCTCGAGGGTCACCGTGGCGTCGGGCTCCAGCAGCAATTCGGCACCGAGAAGGTCGGGCGTGCGGGTCTGCACGGGGGAGGCCGAACCGAGGAGCTCACCGAGGAACACGCGCGCCGTCACGCCGGGGACGGTGACGGGCTCGGGCACGTAGTGGTCGAAGTGATGGGGACTGAAGCGTGTCGCGTCCGGGAGGGCGTACCAGAGTTGGACACCGTTGAGGGTGCCGGTGCCGGGAGTGCTGATCTCGGAGTGCGTGATGCCCTGCCCGGCGATCATGAGGTTCAGCTCACCCGGGCGTACGGCCGCCGCGTTGCCGGCGGAATCGAGGTGGTCGATCGTGCCGGTGAACAGGCAGGAAACGGTGGCCAGCCCGGTGTGGGGATGTCTCGGGACCTCCATGCCGCCGGTGGCCGCTATGTCGTCGGGGCCGTAGTGGTCCAGGAAGCACCACGCCCCGACCATGGACCGGTGGCGTTGCGGCAGAGTTCGGTACACGGTCATGGCTCGGGGCCCGCCCAGGGGCACAAGGCGCGGCTGGAGGACCTCGACCGCGGCGCAGGGCCGTCCGTGGGCCAGGACGGTCAGGTCGGGACGTAGCTCGAGGTCGCTCACCGGGTCACCTTCCCGTCGGCGCCTCGTGGGCGCACCGGATGCTGGCTGAGGATGGAGATCCGGTTGAACGCGTTGACCGTCGCCGCGACCCATTCGGCCGCGACGAATCCCTCGTCACCCAGGATGCCGTGTGCGGCCACCAGATCGGCCTGCGCTTCGTCGGTGACCGGCAGCCGGGTGGCGGCTTCTGCGACAGCGAGCACGGCGATTTCGCGATCGGTGTAGAGGCCGGCGTCGCGCCATGTCGGCAGCAGGTCCAGCTTCTGCTGGACGATGCCGGCCTGGCGGGCCTGCCGGGAGTGCAGGTCCAGGCAGAACGCGCAGCCGTTGAGCTGGGAGGAGCGCACCTTGATGAGCTCGATCTCTTGCGCCTTCAGTCCGCGCTCCAATGCGGCCACGCGGATTGCCGTTGCGTAGGTCTGCGCGGCCTGCCATGCCTCGGGCATGACCTTGTCCATGAACGGACGCATCTGTCTCCTCGCCAGTAGCAGCCACCGTACATGGGCCTCGGGATACCTTCGCCGATCCCGCTCCTTCGTCGGCAGCGGCAGGGTCCCGATCAGTCGCCGACGTAGTAGCGGCTCGTGATCGCGACCCGGTTCATGGCGTTCATCACCGTGGTCAACCACGCGACAGCCGAGACCTGATCCGGGGTCAGTACGTCGGCGGCAGCCGCGTAGTCCTCGTCGCTGACGTGCTCGGCCGCCACCAGGGTGATGGCCTCGGTCAGGCGGAGCGCGGCGCGCTCGCCCGCGGAGAAGTAGGCGGATTCCGCCCATGCGGGCAGCACAGCGATGCGATCGGGGTTCTCGCCCTTCTTGAGCGCGTCGCGGGTATGCATACGAAGACAGAACGCACATCCGTTGATCTGTGAGGTGCGGATCCGGACCAGCTCAACCAGGAGCGGGTCGAGTCCGGCCGCTGCCGCGTTCGTGCCGGCCTCGGTGGACAAGGCGATGAGGGCCTTGTAAGCGGTTGGATGCTGGTCACCCAGGTTGGTACGGGGAGGATTCGCCATGTTTTCTCCAATGCGGTCATCGTGCGGAGGCGTCGTCGCGGGTTCGTTGATGGTGTTCGGCCTTGTGGATTCCGCGGGCATCACCTGAGGGGCAGCTGCGATCGGTCAGTCACCCCGGCCATCCGGCGGTGACGTGGCGCTCACCTCGTCCGTTCCGGATGGCCCCGCCTCCGGCTGTGCTGACGCGGGTACCGTCGCGGCCGCTGGGCTGCCGGTCTCGCGCTGCTGGCGGGCGCCGAGGGTGGCGGCGATGAAGGCGGCCCGCGGGTGCTGCACGGAGAGAAGCGACACGATGTCGCGGCCGTAGAACAGCGCCGCCGCCCAGACCAGCGCCACCCGGACCTTGCGCTCCCAGGTGGGGATGGCCAGCACGTGGTAGCCGCGGTGGATGAGCCAGGCGAGCAGGCCCTTGATGACGATGCGGCGGTACTGGAAGATCCCCTTGCCCAGGCCGAGGGTGGCGACGGTGCCGAGGCTGTGGTGCTTGTACGGCTTCACCTTCTTGCCGCGCAGGTCGGCGACGACGTTCTTGGCCAGGCGCTTGCCCTGCCGAACCGCGTGCTGAGCGTTGGGGACGGTGAACGAGCCGCCGGGGATGTCCGAGGCGAGGTCGGGGACGGCGGCGTTGTCGCCGGCCGCCCAGGCGTCGGGGATGGCGGCGTAGGGGGTGCCGAGGCGCAGGTCGGCGCGGACCCGGAACAGGCCGGCCCGGTCGACGGGCAGGTCGGTGTGCCGGGCGACGACGGGGTTGCTCTGGTTGCCGGCGGACCAGACGAGGAGGTGGTTGTCGTACTCGGTGCCGTCGGAGAGCACGATGTGGTTGTCGACGGCGGAGACCAGGCTGGTGCCGAGGTGGATGCGGGCGCCGCGCTTCTCCAGGTGCCGGATGGCCCAGCGTGCGGGCTCGTCGGTGAGTTCGGGCAGGATCCGGTCGCGGATCTCGACCAAGTGGAAGGCGAGGTCGTCGAAGCTGAGTTCGGGGTAGTGCTTGAGCAGGGCGGTGGCCAGGGAGAGCAGCTCGGCGAAGCCCTCGACGCCGGTGTAGCCGCCGCCGACGAACGTCACCGTCAGCAGCGCGCGCCGCTCCGGGCCGGGCGGCAGCGTGGCGGCTCGCTCGAACGCCGTCAGCAGCGAGTCCCGGATGGCGACGGCCTCCTCCACGTGCTTGAGGCCGATGGCCTCGTCGGCGACGCCCGGGATCGGGAAGGTCCGGGTCACCGCTCCGGCGGTGATGACGATGGTGTCGTAGGGCACCTCATCCTCGGGGCCGTCGGCGGAGCGGATGGTGGCGGTGCGGTGCGCGTGGTCGATGTGGACGACGCTGCCCACGATCAGGTGGGTGTGCGGCAGGTGCCGCCGCAGCGAGACCGCGACGTGCCGGGCCTCGATGGAGCCGGCCGTCACCTCGGGCAGGAACGGCTGGTAGGTCATGTACGGGCGCGGGTCGACGAGCGTCACCGACGCCTCGTCGGTCCGCAGCCTCTTCTCCAGCTTCCACGCGGTGTAGAAGCCGGCATACCCGCCGCTCACGATCAGGATCCTGCGCATCGCTTGCCTCCTCGATTCCCACCCGACGACGGCTTGGCGCCCCCGGAACGTGACGGATTCCGACCGGACGTGACCCACGTGACAGCACACGCGGGGTCTGGAGCACGCCTTCCGTCACCACGTTCGTGACGTGACGCCCGGCCGGTAGGCCTCGTCGGCCAGGGTGGAAACCCGGCTCGCCCAGGATCGGCCAGGCAGCGGCCATCCGCGGATGAGGCCGATGGGTTGCCCCGGAACGGAAGTCGTCGAAGCAGGCGCGTGAGCACGCGCGCTACACCCTGGCGATCATCGTGATCTCGATCAGCTGCTCGGGAGAGGCGAGGCCGGTCGTACCCAGCATCGTGCTCGCCACCTGGGGATCGCCACGAGCTGCCCGGAGACGTCGATGGTGTCGGCGTGCTGGAGAGCCTGGACATCACCGTAGGCCACCTCCCACGGCACTCCGGAACTCTCCGTCTTCGACATGATCACTCCCTTGCGCCCGTTGCTGCTCAGGTCGCGATCAGCTGACCCTACGCGGGCCGGCAGGACGCCCGATAGCGGCGACCGGGCCGTTCCGCGCAAGGATCGTGCCACAATGGGCGGGTGGTGGTGTCTCGGACGATCGCGATCGTCACAATGCCGGGGACGATCGCCCTCGACTACAGCATCGCCGCCAACGTTCTCGGCGACCAGGCCGGATATCGCGTCCTGGTGTGCGGTGAGCCCGCAGCGTCCGCCGGAGTCCAGATCGTCCCTTCACACGACCTGGCGGCTATCGCCGAGGCCGACACCGTGGTCGTCCCCGGTTTCGAGGACCCGCACATCCCGCCGCCCGATCACTACCTCGACGCCATCGCCCGCAGCTTCGACCGGGGCGCGACGACGATCGGCATCTGCACCGGCACGTTCGCGTTGGCCGCAAGCGGGATCACGAACCGGCGCCAGGTCACGGCGCACTGGCAGTACACCGCACAGCTCCAGGAGCTCTACCCCGATACCAAGGTCCTCGAGAACGTCCTCTTCGTCGAGGACGGACACCTGCTCACCTCGGCGGGTGCCGGCGCGGGCATCGACCTGTGCCTCCACCTGATCCGCTCGGACTTCGGGGTCGACGCGGAACTCGCGGCAGGCAAGAGCTTCGTGGCCGCGCCGGCCCGGCCTGGCGCCCACCCCCAGTACGTCGACGCGTTGACGCCGCCCAGGTCGGACCTGGCCGAAACCCGCTACTGGGCGATGGAGAACCTGAGCCTGCCGATCACCGTCGACCAGCTGGCCCGGCGCAGCGCCATGGCGCGCCGTACCTTCATTCGGCGCTTCCGTGAAGAGACCGGTATGGCGCCGATGCGCTGGCTCACCCTGCAGCGGGTGCTGCTGGCGCGCCGGCTGCTGGAGAAGTCGGACTGGTCGATCGATCGGATCGCGGACCAGTCCGGCATGGGCACCGGTGCCAACTTCCGAGCCCTGTTCCGCAAGGAGACCGGGTCGTCCCCCAGCGAGTACCGCCGCCTGCACCGGAGCTAGCGCCGGGCTTCCGCTCATGCGGCGTCGGCCCGAGGTCGATAGCCTGCTGTTCGTCGATGGGGACGGCAGTGAACGAGACGACGGACATTCTCGGCCGGGGGCGGCAGGCTCACGGGGCACAGGACTGGACCACCGCCGCGGCGCACTTCGACGCCGTCGCGGTCGAGCGACTCAGCGCGGACGACCTCGCGGCCTACGCCGATGCCGTGTGGTGGCTCGGCCGCGCCGACGACGCCCTGCGGCTCGAGGCCGCCGCGTGCGAGGCCTTCGTCGCCGGCTCCCGGCCCGCCGAGGCCGCGTGGGCCGCCATGCGGGTGGGCATCTTCCGTCTGGGACGGGGCGACGAGCCGCAGGGCATGGGCTGGATCAGCCGGGCCGGGCGTCTGCTGAAGGGTGTCCCGGAGTGCCGCGCCCATGCGTTCCTGCTGCAGCTGACCGCACTGGAGCCGAGCCTTCAGGCAGGGCGTCCGGGCGAGGCGGTGGACGCCGCACGCCGCATCCAGGACGTCGGCCGCCGGCTCGGCCAGCCCGACGTGGTGGCCATGGGCCTCAACGGCGAAGGCCGGGCCCTGATCAGATCCGGCCAGGTGGTCGACGGGCTGAGGTTGCTCGACGAGGCGATGGTCACCGTGCTGGACGGCCGGATCGCGCCGTTCGCGGCGGGCAGCCTCTACTGCCACACCATCGCTTCGTGTCACGAGATCGCCGACATCGACCGGATGAGCCGGTGGGTCGACCTGACCGAGCGGTGGCTGGCCACCCTTCCGGCGGCGGTGCTGTTCGGTGGCCTGTGCGCGGTGCACCGGGCTCAGCTCGACCTGATCCGCGGCGCATGGCGGGAGGCCGAGCAGAAGGCGCTGCAGGTGGCCGCTGCACTCGACGTCAACCGCATCGACTATGCCGCGGAGGCCTGGTACGTCGTCGCCGAAGCGCGCCGGTTGCGCGGCGAACCGACCGCCGCGGATGCCTACGACGAGGCGCGCGCCCGTGGACGCGATCCGCAGCCGGGACGCGCGCTGCTGCAGCTCCGGACGGGTGACGCCGAGGGTGCCGCGGCGTCGGTGCGCGCCGCCGCGGCGGCGGCCGGCGCCGACCCGCTGCGCCGTGCTCAGCTGTGTGCCGCCGCGGTGGAGATCGCCATCGCCGCGGGGCGCCTCGGTGACGCCGCTGCCGGCGCAGCTGAGCTCGAGGCGACGGCGTCGAGGTACACCACCTCGGGACTCGTCGCGATGGCGGCCACGGCACGTGGCGCGGTGCTGCTGGCCGAGGGCCGCGCAGGGGAGGCCCTTCGCGCGCTCCGCGACGGCTCTCGGCGCTGGCACGAACTCGGCGCGGTGTACGACGCCGCCGGTACCTGCGCCCTGCTCGCCAAGGCCTACCGGGCACTCGGCGACGAGGTGTCGGCGGCAGCGGAGGCCACGCACGCGGAGGCGCTGTACGAACAGCTCGGCGCGCACCGGCCGGCGCCGAGGCCTCCCGCCGGACTGAGCCGGCGCGAGTGCGAGGTGCTGGCGCTGGTGGCCGACGGCCGCTCCAACCGGCAGATCGGCGAGACGCTGTTCATCAGCGACCGCACGGTCGCCCGGCATCTGACGAACATCTTCCACAAGATCGATGTCACCTCCCGGACCCAGGCCGCCCGCTACGCCGTCGACCACGGGCTGACGGTCACCCGGTGAGGCGGCTACGCACTACCGCGTAGGTCCGGCCGCGGGTTGGTCAATCATGCCGATGCCGGTCGCCCGCCGCGCGATCGAGCATCGCGGTAGACGCGCCGAACGGCGGCGCCCCGATCGGGAGCGATCACCATGGCCGGTACGAGAATCCATCGAGCGGTGTCCGCCGACGGCACCGAGATCGCCGGACGAGTACAGGGAGACGGGCCGGCGCTGGTGCTGGTCCACGGTGGTATCGGCGACGGCGAGGTCGCCTGGGAGGCCATGCTGCCCCACCTCACCGACCGGTTCTCGTGCTATCTGCCGAGCACCCGCGGCCGCGGACTGTCCGGCGACGACCCCGACCACTCGCCGCCGCGCCTGGAGGACGACGTGACGGCGTTCGTCGACAGCATCGGCGAGCCGGTCCACCTGGCGGGCTGGTCCGGCAGCGGCGCGTGGGTGCTCGGTGCGGCCGCGCGCAGCGACGCCGTCGCCGCCGTGGCCGTGTACGAGCCGACGCTGATCCCCGTCATGGGACGGGACGACCTCGCCCGGACGCTCGGCACGATGGAGCAGATCGGCGCGGCGGCCGCCGCTGGCCGGCTCGTCGATGCGTTGCGCGCCTTCGCGCCGTGGATCTGTACCGACGATGAGATCGCCGCTCTGGAGCGGACGGACTTCTTCCAGCGGTGGGCGGGCCGCGTACCGGCGATGCTCCGGTTCGTCCAGCACGACGCGTCGTACCACGGGCCGCGGTCGACGGACGCCGAGGCGCTCGGGCGGATCACCGCGCCGGTGCTGCTCCTGCGGGGTCGGCAGACCCGGCTCGGCACCTTCTTCACCGACTCCGCGCGGTTCATCGCCCAGCACGTCGCCGACCCGCAGGTCTGGGAGCTGCCGGGCGTCGGGCACTTCGCGCCGGTGCTCGCACCGGAGTCCGTCGCCGACGAGCTGATCACGTTCTTCGGCAGTCCGGCGGCCGTCACGCGCCCGCCGGGGACTGCACCCGTAAGTGCACCTTCTGGCCGTGCAGAGTGCACGACGGACTCGTGACAAGCGCGCCTATCGATCGATCGGCGGATCGCTCAGCCTTGAACCATGAGCATCGTCGACGGAACATCCCCCAGCCTGGCCGCTGCTGATGCCGTCCCGCGAGCGACCAACCCGTGGCGCCGGTTCGTGCCGTGGCAGGGTCGCGCCGGCCGCGTCGACCTGGCCCTGATGGGCGCGATCCTCGCCGTGGTGGCGCTCGGCGTGGCGTTGCGGCCGCTGAAGCCGTTCCTGCTCGCCTCGCATCCGGTCATGCTGGAGTTCCTCACCGGCGACCTCACGGCGATCGGTGCGGCGGCCGCGTTCGCCCGTATCGGCGAGGCACCGTTGTGGCTGGTCGTCGTCGCCGGAGCCGCGGGCATGGTCAAGCTCGACTGGCTCACCTGGTGGACCGGACGGCAGTGGGGCCTGGGCATCGTCAGGATGTTCACGGCCAGCGAGCGCGCCGTGCGGTTCGCCGGTCGCGCGACCGAGCTGCGGCCGTGGACCCTGCGCGCCGCGGTCGTCCTCGCCGTGCTGCCCGGTGTCCCCACCGCGGTGGTGTACGCGGTGGCGGGCATGGCGGGGATGCGCCTGGCGACCTTCCTGATCCTCGACTTCGCCGGCGCGCTGACGATGACCGGGGTGGTCGCCGGCCTGGGCTACGGGCTCGGTCAGCGGGCGGTCGACGTCGTCCTCCTCGTCGACCGGTACGCGTCGGTCGTGAGCCTCACGGCGATCGCCGTAGCGGTGCTGATCCCGGTGGTCAAGCGGCTGATCCGACGCCGGTGAGCCCGGGGTCAGCTCGTCCGGCCGGACAGGGCGTCGCTCTCCTCCTCGCCGATGTGGTGCCGGATCTCGGCGATCAACTGCTCCAGTTTCGGCCGGAAGTCCGAGGACGCGGGCGAAAACCGCCTGGTCCGCGGCGCGGTACCCGGCGCATCCACGCACCGGGTGGGATCCGGTCCCGCTGCGTGCGGCGTGTTCATAAGCTTCGGTCATGAGCGATGCCCAGATCGTCACGCCGAGCACCGCCTTCGACCTCCTGCTCGCCGGCAACCGGCGGTTCGTGGCCGGTAGCCCACAGCATCCGAACCAGGACGCGGCCCGGCGCACGGAGATCGCGCCGGCACAGCATCCCTTCGCGGTCGTGTTCGGCTGCTCCGACTCGCGGCTGGCCGCCGAGGTCATCTTCGACCGCGGCCTGGGGGACGTCTTCGTGGTCCGGACGGCGGGGCACGTGGCCGGTCCGGAGGTGCTGGGCAGCATCGAATACGGGATCGGCGTGCTGGAGTGCCCCCTGCTGGTGGTCCTGGGCCACGACGCCTGCGGTGCGGTCGCGGCGGCCCGCGCCACTGTGGACGAGGGCCTGGCGGCCACCGGCTACGTGCGGGATGTGGTCGAGCGGGTCACCCCGAGCGTGCTGGCCGCCCACGCCGCCGGACACCGTGACCCGGAGGAGATCCTCGACGAGCACGTCCGGCGCACGGTCGACCTGCTGCTGGACCGCTCACGCGTGCTGGCGGAGCGGGTGGCGGAGGGCCGGGCCGCCGTCGTCGGGCTGTGCTACCGGCTCGCCGACGGCGACGCCCGGCTCGTCGCCGCCCACGGGCTCGACCTGAGCGACGCCGCCTGAGTGAGAGGATGACGAGGGTGTCGGTGATGAGCAGTCGCATCGAGGAAGCGGCCGGTGTGCTGCGCGCGGGAGGCTTGGTGGCCTTCCCGACCGAGACCGTCTACGGCCTGGGCGCCAACGCCGAGGACGCGGCCGCGGTCGCTCGGATCTTCCAGGCCAAGGGGCGTCCCGCGTCCCACCCGCTGATCGTCCACCTCGCCGACGCGGCGCGGCTGGGCGACTGGGTCGCGGACGTGCCGACCACCGCGCGCCGGCTGGCCGAGAGCTTCTGGCCGGGCCCGTTGACGCTGGTCCTGCGGCGTGGTCGCCGGGTAGCGCTGGAAGCGACCGGTGGACTGGACACGGTCGCCGTGCGTGTGCCCGCCCATCCCGTCGCGCTCGAGCTGCTCTCGGTCTTCGGCGGCGGGGTGGCGGCACCGTCGGCCAACCGCTTCGGCTCGGTCAGCCCGACGACGGCGGAGGACGTGCGGGCCGAGCTCGGCGATGCCGTCGACGTCGTACTGGACGGCGGCCGATGCGACGTCGGCGTCGAATCGACCATCGTCGATGCCACTGGCGATGCCCCGAGCATCCTCCGGCCCGGCGGGGTGACGCGTGAGGATCTCGACCGGGTACTGGGACGCCCGGTCGCGGTCCACGCGACGAGCCGCATCCGGGTGCCGGGCCAGCATCCGTCGCACTACGCACCACGGGCGCGAGTCGTGCTCGTCGACGCCGAGGACGTCGTCGCCGAAGCGGAGCTCGCGCAGGAACGCGGGCGTCGGGTCGGTGTGCTCCTGCCGCCGCAGTTGGCCGGCACCCAGGTGAAGACGCAGGTCCAGGTGGCGGTTCCGGGCTCGATGGCCGCCTACGCGCGCGGGCTGTACGGGTTCCTGCGTGAGTTCGACCAGCACGGGTGCGACCTGATCGTCGCGTCCCTGCCGAGGGAGGAAGGACTGGGCCTGGCCATCGCCAACCGGCTGCGCCGCGCCGCGGGACCCCGATCCACCGAGTGACCTGTGCGGCAGCTGCCGGCGTTCAGCGATGCTGCTCGATCAGGCACCGTGCCACGTTCTGGCGAAGCCCTCGGGGTCGCGCATTTCCAGCAGGACGTTGATGAACGAGCATCCGTCGAAGTCATCGCTGCGGAACCAGGCGTCGAACACGTCGAAGATCGCCAGCAGCCGCTCCTCGGGGGTGGTGCCGAGGCGTTCGGACTCCGACTTGACCAGAACGTCGCCTTGGCCACGCCCGACTGCGCGATGACCTCGTCGACGCCGACATCGCGAACACCGCGGCGCGAGAACAACCCGTAGCTGGTGGTCAACAGCCGGTGACGGCGACGATCCGCCCTCAGGTGGGCTCGCGTCGGCTCATTCCCTGGTGCGCGCCTTGACGCAGCACCGGCCGGGCTCGGGCTCGAGGCACGCCGAGACGGTGTCGCAGCCGAGTCCCTCGGTGACTCCCTGGACGAAGTCGCGGTTCAGCCCGCAGACCAGGTCGGTGTGCTTCTGGGCGAGGGAGTCGAACGGGCAGTTGTTCAGCACGACCGCGTCCGCCTCGACGTGCGGCTCGTACCCCTGGCTGCCGAGTACCCGGGCCACCGCGACCAGCGGGTCGTCGACGGTGACACCGTGCGCGGCGCCTCCGACGCCGCGTCCCTCCTCGCGTGCGACGTCGTGCAGGGCCTCGCTCAGCGGCACGCCCTCGGCGGCGCGGGTGACGGCCGCGGCCAGGATGTCGCCGACCAGGTCGTAGCGCCTGGGCGGGAGCGAGACCGAGAACTCCCGTGTCGCGCGCCGGTACAGCTTGCTCGGGCGACCGGCGCCCGGCCCGGACCTGCCGCTCAGACGGCGGTACTCGACCTCCAGCAGCCCCTCAGAGGCCAGCCGGTCGAGGTGGAAGTTCACGTTGTGCTGGGCCATGCCGAGGGCTGCGGCGGCCTGCTCGCGCCCGACCGGCTCCGGCTGAGCCGCCACGTACTCGTAGAGGGCGCGCCGCGTCTCGTCGGCCAGCGCGCCGATGCCGGATGCCAGCGACCCCAGATCCATATCCGAAGTCTAAAACGGAACTCTCTTGACACAAGAGGTGGCGCCGCGATTCTATTTTTGAGATAACTCAATTTTAGAGACCGGAGGGACCAGCCATGGCCACGACGAGCCGGACCACCAGTACGGGTGCTGGCACACAGCTCGGCGCGGATCGCGCATTCTGGCTGCTGCGCGCCGCGTTCACGATCGCCCCGATCGCCTTCGGGCTGGACAAGTTCGCCGAGCTGCTCACCGGCTGGGAGCAGTACCTCGCGCCCTGGGTCGACGACCTGGTGCCCGGCACCGCCCACCAGGCGATGCTGGCGGTCGGCGTCATCGAGATCGTCGCCGGCGTCGTCGTGGCTCTCGCGCCGCGCTTCGGCGGTCCGCTGGTCGCCGCGTGGCTGGCCGGCATCATCGTCAACCTGCTCACCATGGGCGAGTTCTACGACGTTGCCCTGCGCGACGTCGGCCTGCTCGCCGGAGCGCTCGCCCTGACCCTGCTCGCCTGGGGCCGCCAGAAGGACAAGGCGTGAGCTCGCCCGCGGCGGCTCACCGATGAGAACCTGGCCGACGCCTCGGCCCGCGCGCCGGGGACGCGCACCGTCACCTCGGCCCTCTTCGGTCAGCTGCGGGACGACCCACGCAGCCGGGCCGAGTTCCTCGCACTCACCAGGAGCAAGGCATGAACTGCAGTGACAGGCTCAGAAATCCTCGGCGGGTCGTGGCGGCGGCGCGGCCTCGTGGTGACGCAGCCGGCCTTCGCTCGCCGTTCCCGGTTCGGCTCCGCGGGGGTGCGTGTCAGGCCGCTGGAGCTCTGCTGTCTGAATGGACAGCAGAGCTCCACTGGGGTGACGGACCCGGAAGTCCCGGGCGGCGGGGCGGCATCGTGGTGAGGCGGCAGGCTCGGCTCGGGGTGTGTGCCAGGCCGCTGGAGCTCTGTTGTCCATTCAGACAGCAGACCTCCCTGTCGGGCGTGACGGGAGCCGGCGGCGACTGCCTGGTCAGCGCGGCGCGGTGACGAGGATGCCGTTGCTCTGCGCGGCCTCGGCCAGGCGCTCGTCGTAGGTGACGATCGATTCCAGGTCGTCGCCGAGTTCCAGAGCGGCGGCGAGGTGGACGGCGTCGAGCGTGTGCGGGATTGTCGGGTCGGGGCGACCGGCTTCCTCGAACGCGGCCGTCGCGAGCTGAACCAGCGTGATCGAGTCGGGTACGGCGCGGGCTTGGACGACGCGATCGGGCGCGGCTCACCGGACCGCGCGGATGAGCTCGGTGCGGGCGAGATCGCACGACACCGGTGTGTGGCCGGTCTCCTGGAGCCAGATGCGCAGCCCGCGGTCTCGGCCTCGGCGACGACGAGTCTCACCAGCGCGGAGGTGTCGAGGTCGTGGGCCATGTCAGAGGCGCTCGGCGCGCATGGCGGGGAGCTCGTCGGACAGGCTCGGCCCGCTGAGCGGTGATCTGGATCGTCTCGCCGGCAGCGGCGCTGGCGACCACGGCGGAAGCGTTCTGCTTCAGCTCTCGGATACCGACCGCAGTCATGTTCTTCATTGTCACTCATGCGGGAACGGGGTTTTCGCCGCCGCGGTGGCGCGGAGCCGGCCCCGGTACGGTGTGGCGGATGAGCGTGCGAGGCAACGCGTCGGGCCGGCGGTGAGCAGCGACCTGGTGGTGGTCGGCGCCGGCATCGTCGGCGCCTCGGTGGCCTATCACGCCGCCCGCGCCGGTGCCGCCGTGACGCTCGTCGACGCCGGGCGGCCGGGCGCCGGGGTGACGGCGGCCTCGTTCGCCTGGATCGGGGCGTCCGGAGTACGCACCGGTCCGGCCGCCGCGCTGCGGGCGAGCGCGACGGACGAGTACCGCCGGCTCGAGGCCGAGCTGCCGGGACTCCCGGTGACCTGGTCCGGCTCGCTGTCCTGGGGCGCGATGGCCGGCCGCGCGGCGGACGGCGCGCCCCAGGCGGGGCCCGGGCAGGAGATCGTCGACGCGGCGACCGTGGCGACGCTCGAGCCCGCGCTGCGGCAGCCCCGGAATGGGCCGTCTGGGCACCCGGTGACGGCGCCGTCGACCCGGTGGGCGTGACCGAGCGACTGGTCGCGGGTGCCCGCGCGCACGGCGCCCGGGTCCGTCCGGACACCCCGGTCACCGCGATCCGCCGGGACGCCGCGGGCCGGGCCGTCGGCGTCGAGACGGCCGCGGGACCCCTGACCGGCGCGACCGTGGTGCTCGCGGCAGGGGTGGCGACGGCCGCACTGGGCGCGCCGCTCGGCGTACGCGTCCCGGGGCGGTGCTGCACTCCGCGGTCACGCTCGCCCCGGCCGTGGGTCGCCTGGTCGCGCGGGAGCTGGTCGACGGCGCCGACGAGCCGGTGCTGGCCGGCTGCCGCCTCGACCGCTTCTAGGAGACATCGGCGAGCCGTGCCGCGGCCAGTGCAGACCCCGTCACAGGCGCCGTCGTCTGCCTTCACCACGCCGCGATCGCCCCCGGCGAACGCCTAGCCGGCAACGGGGCCGAGAGGGGGACCGGCGAACCGCGGATCGGCACGCCCTGAATCGGCTCGCGGCGAGCCTCCAGCATGGAGACACGACCCGCAGCGCGAAGGAGACCACGTGGCTCGCAGCATCGACATCGACATCCCCGATCAGTCCGGGCGGCTCGCCGTCGTCACCGGTGCCAGCGACGGCATCGGGTTCGTCATCGCGACCCGCCTCGCCGGGGCGGGCGCGGACGTGGTCATGCCGGTCCGGAGCACGGCCAAGGGCGAGAAGGCCGCCGACCGCATCCGCGGGCAGGTCCCGGGTGCGAAGGTCACCACCCGGCCGCTCGACCTGTCCTCGCTCGACTCCGTCGCCGCCTTCGTGGACCAGCTCGTGGGCGAGGGACGGCCGATCGACATCCTCGTCAACAACGCCGGCGTGATGACACCGCCCAGCCGGCAGCTCACCGAGGACGGCTTCGAGCTGCAGTTCGGCACCAACCACCTCGGCCACTTCGCGCTCACGCTGGGACTGCTGCCGCTGCTGCGCGAGGGCCGGGCCCGGGTCACGCACCAGACGAGCGTCGCCGCCAGGCGCGGGGCGATCAACTGGGGCGACCTGAACTGGGAGCGCAGCTACGACGCGCGCAAGGCGTACAGCCAGTCGAAGATCGCCGTCGGACTGTTCGCCCGCGAGCTGGACCAGCGCAGCGCCCTGGCCGGCTGGGGCATCACGAGCAATCTGTCCCACCCGGGGGTGTCGCCGACGAACCTGCTCGCCGCGCAGCCCGGCATGGGGCGGCAGCGCGACACCGGCTCGGTCCGCCTGATCCGGGTGCTCTCGCGCCTGGGCCTCGCCGGAACCGTCGAGTCCGCCGCGCTGCCGGCGCTGCTGGCCGCGACCGGTGCCGGCTCGAGGGGGAGCGAGTTCTACGGACCCCGGCGCCGCGGCGACATCAGCGGCCCGCCCGGCCGGCGGGACCTGTGGCCGCCGCTGCGCGGCATGGACGACGCCCGCAGGCTCTGGGACGTGTCAGAGGGGCTGGTCGGCGCGCGATTCACCGCCTGACCGCCCGATCAGCAGACCTCGAGCCACGACGAACGTGACCGGTATCGCCACGGCGGCGGCGACGAGCGGGGCGGCCCGTTCGTCCATGCCGGCGTAGCCGATCAGCAGGACGACACCGGCCGTCGTCACGACGAAGTTGGCCACGGTGGACAGCGGGAAGAGGAGGAACCGCCGCAGCGTCGGCCTGACCCGGTAGGTGAAGAGCGTGTTGAGGAAGAACGACCCGATCGTCGAGAGCACGAAGGCGACGACGTGCGCCGGCAGGTACCCGATCCACTCCCGCATCAGCAGGTAGAGGCCGTAGTAGGTCGCCGTGTTGATACCGCCGACGACGCCGAACCGCAGCGCCTGGCCGATCATCGCGGCAGCCGTGAGCGGTCGACGTTGGATTCCATGACGATGAAGTGCGGCCGGCGCTTGGTCTCCAGGAAGATCCGGCCGACGTACTCCCCGATGATGCCGAGCAGGATCATCTGGGCTCCGCCCAGGCCGATGATCGCCGCGATGGAGGTCAGGTATCCGGGAGTGTCCACACCGACGGTGACGGCGTTGACGATCTGCCAGACGAGATAGGCGATCGACGCGACCACCAGCAGGACACCGGCATGGATCGCCGAGCGCAGCGGCTTGCTGTTGAACGAGAGGATGCCGTCGACGCCGTAGTTCACCAGGCTCTCCAGCGACCACGACGACCTGCCGTGCTCGCGTTCTCCGCTCCGGAACGGCACGACGGCGACCGGGAAGCCGATCCACGCGAACAGGCCCTTGGAGAACCGGTTGTATTCGGTCAGGCTGAGCAGGGCATCGAGCGCACGCCGGCTGAGCAGCCTGAAGTCCCCTTCGCCGTCGACCAGACGAACGTCGACGACGGAGTTGACCGCTCGGAAGTAGAGGCGGCTGAGCGTCCGCCGGAGCGGCGAGTCGTTGGACCGGTCGCGCCGCGCCACCACCTGGTCGGCGCCGGCCAGGTGCTCGTCCAGAAGCCTGGGCACCAGTTCGGGCGGGTGCTGCAGGTCGGCGTCCATGATGACGACGGCGTCGCCACGAGCCGCTCGCAGGCCGGCCAGCATGGCGGCCTCCTTGCCGAAGTTCCGGCTCAGGGCGAGGTACTTCACGCGGGGGTCGGACTCGGCGAGCTTGCGCAGGACCGTGGGCGTGTCGTCGGTGCTGCCGTCGTCGACGAAGACGAACTCCATGTCCGTGTCGACGGTCTCCGACATCGCGGCGAGCCGGGCGTAGAGGGCCGGCAGTCCGTCCGCCTCCCGGTAGCACGGCACGACGATCGAGGTGATCATGTGGGTCCCCCCAGGTGGTGCGGTCGCCGGGAACGCAGGTACGCGATCACTCCGATGCCGGCCAGGATCGACGACAGCGCGAGGGCCGCGGCGGCGAGGCCGAGGCGGAGCCCCGGCGGGCGGAAGGCACAGGTCACCGTCGTGTCGCCCGGAGCGACGGTGACCGCGATCAGGCCGGCGAGAGTCCGCGGTGTGCGAGGCGACCCGTCGCCGGACGCGCACCGCCATCCGGGCACCCGCACGACGCCGAGGACGACCGTCCGCGCCTCGCTGGACGCCTCGAACCCGACGTCGACGCTGTGCCCACCGACGTCGACCGACACCGGGGCGGCAGCGGCGAGACCGGCGACCGCGGCCGTCAGGGCGTCGAGGTCGAGGCACCCGAGCGCGGAGCCCGGAATTCGCGCCGCCCCGGCGATCCGCACCGGCACGTCGACGGTGCCGTCGGGCCCGGCGACGCCCACCCTCCGCATCGGGGCGGCCATGTAGAGGCCCGGGCGCCGCGCTTCCGGAGCGAGCACCGGCGCCCATCCGCCGTCGACCTCGACCTCGCCCACGAGCGACGGCGCATGGAGGTAGACCTCACTCCCTGGCTCGCAGGTGCCGCGGAGGTGCACCGTGAACGGCCCTTCGGCGGCCGCCGGCGGCACCAGCGCGATGTCGCCGTTCGGCCGGGCCGACCGGCTCACCTCGGGCGCTCCGGCGATGACGACCTCGGGCACCTCGTACACATCGGCGCCCAGGGCGGTCTCCTGCGGCCCGAAGGGCGCCGGATCGGCGGACTGCCACGGATCGGCCGCACGGACGGTGGCCAGCGGCGCCGCCGGCCGGCTCTCGACCACCAGACCGGCGCCGCCGTCCACCACCCGGCCGGCCACCGAGAACGCCGCGTCGACGGCCGGATTCTGCGGGTCGACCAGCGCACGGCCGTAGCCGCTGTAGCCGAAGCCGAAGCCGGCCAGCACGCTGGACACCGCGCTCGGCATCGTGCTCGAGTAGTACAGGCCGCTCTGCCCGCCCAGGAGCAGCGGATCGTTCACGGTGAGGAACCTGCCCGGGCTGGTCCGCGCGTCGGGCCACACGTCGGCCGATCGCACCAGGTCACGCACGTTCTGATGTCGCTCGTTCCAGGCCGGGTAGGCGTAGAGGTGCTCCGACCGGCGCGCGTCGACGGCGGCCGCGGCCGCCACCAGCTCGGCGACGACCACCGCGACGACGCCCGCGACCGCGACGCGCCGGCGAACCGGCCGCGGCCCGCCGGAGGACCGCAGGAGCAGCCCGGCCAGCAGCACCACGACGGCGACCAGCGGGACCACGACCCGGGTGGTCGGCGTGACGAAGCGACCGTCGTGGACCGCCGCGTAGAGCACGGCGACGGCGACCGGGGGCGCGACCACGGCCGCGGCGTTGCGCAGTCCCGACGCGGCGGACAGCCAACCCGCGACGACCAGCATCCCCGCCACGACGAACGCCTGGCGGTAGGCGCTTCCGTTGGGGGTGTCGAAGCCGTGCCAGATCGCGTGCGTCGG
The DNA here is from genome assembly GCF_003579925.1 of Jiangella rhizosphaerae. Lineage (GTDB taxonomy): Bacteria > Actinomycetota > Actinomycetes > Jiangellales > Jiangellaceae > Jiangella > Jiangella rhizosphaerae. Next base: position 20,824 of record NZ_QUAL01000037.1, read on the forward strand.
TGCGAGCTGCATGCTCAGCGTGGTCAGCACGATCGCCGCGGTCCAGGCGATGCGTTCCGCAGCCGGCACCCGGCGGTTGAACGGAAGGCTCAGCGCGAGCAGCAGCATGAGGGTGCCGACGGCCAGGCCCGGCGTGAACCCGACACCCTCGCTGCCGGGCAGGAGCCGTGACAGGAAGTCCAGCCACGACACCGGAACGAACTCGGCCTCGGGACTGGGCTGGGCGGTCTGGACCGCTCGGAAGGTCGGCACCAGCAGCGGCGCGGCGAGGCCGATGCCGGCGAGCAGCACGAACGCCGCACGAGCGGCGGACGCGCCCCGCGCCCTCCACGAGAGAGTCGAAGCCGACGACAGCCGAGCCAGCGTGACGATGACCGCACCGAGCGTGGCCATGTAGACCGTGTAGTAGTTCGACGTCCACAACAGGGCGACGACGAGGGGGCCCACCGCCAGCGACCCGATCGACGGCCTGGCCATCACCCACTCGGCCACCAGCAGCAGGGCCGGGAAGGCGATCAGCCCGGTCACCCACGTCGTCACGTAGGCCGCGTCGTCGATGGCCCAGCCGCACGTCGCATACGAGGCGCCGGCCAGGACCGCCAGCCACACCGGCCCGCCGGGGCGCAGACGCCGCAGATACACCGTCATCGCTCCGGCCGCCAGCCCGAGCCCGGCCACGGTGATGACGTAGACCGCGAGGTCGATGCGCTCGGCCGGAAAGACGACCGTGATCCACGAGAACGCGGTGCCCAGGTAGGTCATGAAGTCGCCGACGAACGGCACGCCGAAACCGCTCGCCCAGTTGAACCAGAGATCGCCCTCGGCTCCGCCCGTCAGAACGCCGCGGAAATGCGCGTGCATTGGGACGAACTGCTGGCCGAGGTCATTCGTGCTGCGCGGCACCTCGCCGAACGGATAGGTGCCCCGCACCACCCCGCCGGCCGCGAAGACCGCCGCCGCGAGGGCCGCGGCGAGAAGTCCGTGGAGGAAGGATCCATCCGTGAGAGAGCTGTGTCCGCGCGCCTGCGCGGGCCGACTCGTGGCGGGAGGCGACCCGAGGGTCGTGTCACGCACTGCGGTCATGGCTCTCCTGGGTCGTCGTCGTACCCGCCGGCGGACATGCGGGACGCGCGTCGGCGGCCACCGAGGCGAATGGCGGCGGCATCGTGGTGGCAGGGAATGGTCACTGCATGGTCGTTCGTATCGCCCCCAGGATTGTGCCGATGTACGACGGCAGGAGGCGTGGTGCCCGACCCGGAAGTCGCCTCTTGCCGGCGCGTTGCATTGGCAGTGCACTGTCTAGACGCCACGGGGCGTCCGGAAGGTTGCATGGGGGAGAAGGCCGCGGCTGCGTCAAGGTCTCGTCAGGAATGCCGGTCGGCCCGTCAAGAAGTCGTCAAGGCGGCCGGTTCGGGGTCCGGACGGTGGTGAGGTTCCTGTGGTGGCCCCGACCAGCGGGGCCGAGGAGCTACTTCAGGAGTGGTCGATGCTTGACGTCGCCTACGTGGGACTCACGGTGGTGTTCTTCATCGTCGCGGCTCTCATCGGCGTTGGTGCGGACCGGCTGAACCGGCGCGGCGGCGCCGACGTCGCGACGCAGGAGCCGGCCCGGGCGGACTTCGAGTCGCCGGCGGGAACGGGGCCGCGCGCATGAGTGCCGAGAACGTCGTGGGCCTGATCGTGGCCCCGCTGCTCGTGGGGTACCTCGTGGCGGCGCTACTGTTCCCGGAGCGGTTCTGATGAGCGCGACCGCGGCGGGCCTGCTGCAGCTCGTCATCCTCCTGGTCGCGCTCGCGGTGGTGTACCGGCCGCTGGGCGACTACATGGCGCGGGTCTTCACATCGACCAGGCACCTGGCCGTGGAGCGGGCGTTCTACCGGGTCGTCCGGGTCGATCCCGACGCCGACCAGCGGTGGACCACGTACCTGTTCTCGGTGCTCGGGTTCTCCGCCGCGTCGGTGCTCTTCCTGTACGCGTTCCTGCGGCTGCAGGACCGGCTGCCGCTGTCGCTGGGCATGGACGGGGTCGACCCGGCGCTGGCGTGGAACACCGCCGTGTCGTTCGTCGCCAACACCAACTGGCAGGCCTATGCGGGCGAGTCGACCATGGGCCACCTGGCCCAGATGGCCGGTCTGGCGGTGCAGAACTTCGTCTCGGCGGCGGCCGGGCTCGCGGTGGCCATCGCGGTCATCCGCGGCCTCGTCCGCACCCGGACCGACCGGCTGGGCAACTTCTGGGTCGACCTGACCCGGGGCGTCGTGCGGATCCTGCTGCCGCTGGCGTTCGTGTTCGCGCTGGTGCTCGTGGCCGGCGGCGTCATCCAGAACCTCTCCTCGCCCGAGGAGATCACCACGCTGACCGGCGGCACGCAGTCGATCGTCGGCGGCCCGGGGGCCTCGCAGGAGGTCATCAAGGAGCTGGGCACCAACGGCGGCGGCTTCTTCAACGCCAACTCCGCGCATCCGTTCGAGAACCCGAACGCGTTCACCAACCTGGTCGAGATCTTCCTCATCCTGGTGATCCCCGTCTCGCTGACCCGCACCTATGGCGTCCTGGTCAAGGACAGGCGGCAGGGCTACGCGATCCTCGCGGCGATGGCCGTGCTGTGGGGCGTGGCGCTGGCCGGCGTCACCGCCGCGGAGGTGAGCCACCCCGGCACGGTGCCGGAGGCGGTGGGCGCCACGACGGAGGGCAAGGAGGTCCGCTTCGACACCTGGGCGTCGGCGCTGTTCGCGACGTCCACGACGGGGACGTCGACCGGCGCGGTCAACTCGATGCACGCCAGCTACACCGGGGCCGGCGGCGGCATCGTCATGCTGAACATGATGCTGGGCGAGGTCTCGCCCGGCGGTGTTGGCAGCGGCCTCTACGGCATGCTGGTGCTGGCGATCCTGGCGGTGTTCCTGGCCGGCCTCATGGTCGGCCGCACACCGGAGTACCTGGGCAAGAAGATCGGCCGCCACGAGATCACCCTCGTCGCGCTCTATCTGCTGGCGATGCCGTTCGCCCTGCTCGTCGGCGCGGCGATCGCGGCCTCGTTCGACGACACCCGGGCGTCGCTGCTGAACGACGGGCCGCAGGGCCTGTCGGAGATCCTCTACGCGTTCGCGTCCGGCGCGAACAACAACGGCAGCGCGTTCGCCGGCCTGTCCGCGAACACCGACTACTACAACACCGCGCTCGGGCTGGCGATGCTGATCGGGCGGTTCGTGCTGATGGCCCTGGTGCTGGCGCTGGCCGGGTCGCTGGCCCGCCAGACACCGACCCCGGTGACCGCCGGGACGCTGCCGACCCACCGTCCGCTGTTCGTCGGGCTCCACTCGTTCACGGTGATCGTCGTCGCGGGCCTGACGTTCTTCCCCGCGCTGGCGCTGGGGCCGATCGCGGTGGCGCTGGCATGAGCAACCTCAGCAACGAAAGGACACACACAGTGACGACCGTCCAGGCCCCGCCGGCCGCGGCCGCGCCGCGGGTCGGTGCCGGCTTGTTCGATCCGAAGCAGCTGGTCGCGTCGCTGCCGGACGCGGTCCGCAAGCTCGACCCGCGGCGGATGATCACCTCGCCGGTGATGTTCGTGGTCGAGGTCGGCGCGGTGCTGACGACCGTGCTGGCGTTCGTCGACCCGAGCGCGTTCGCGTGGTGGATCACCGCCTGGCTGTGGATCACGGTGCTCTTCGCCAACCTGGCCGAGGCCGTCGCCGAGGGGCGCGGACGGGCCCAGGCGGCGACGCTGCGGGCGACGAAGAAGGAGACCCCGGCCCGCCGGCTCGCCGGCGGTTCGGAGGAGACCGTGAGCAGCTCCGACCTCCGCCCGGGCGATCTCGTCGTGGTCGAGGCGGGCGAGGTGATCCCCGGCGACGGCGACGTCGTCGAGGGCGTGGCCAGCGTCGACGAGTCCGCCATCACGGGCGAGTCGGCGCCGGTGATCCGCGAGTCCGGCGGCGACCGCAGCGCCGTCACCGGCGGCACCAAGGTGCTGTCCGACCGCATCGTCGTCCGGATCACCGCCAAGCCGGGGGAGAGCTTCGTCGACCGGATGATCGCGATGGTCGAGGGTGCGGCGCGGCAGAAGACGCCGAACGAGATCGCGCTGAACATCCTGCTGGCGAGCCTGACGATCGTGTTCCTGCTCGCCGTGGTGACGCTGCAGCCGTTCGCCGGGTACTCCGGCGAGCTGCAGACCGTCGTGGTCCTGGTGGCGTTGCTGGTCTGCCTGATCCCGACGACGATCGGCGCGCTGCTGTCGGCCATCGGCATCGCCGGCATGGACCGGCTCGTGCAGCGCAACGTGCTGGCGATGTCCGGCCGCGCGGTCGAGGCCGCCGGCGACGTCAACGTGCTGCTGCTGGACAAGACCGGCACCATCACGTTCGGCAACCGGCAGGCGGTCGAGTTCCTCCCCGTGTCCGGTGTGACGGCCGCCGAGCTGGCTGACGCCGCCCAGCTGGCCAGCCTGGCCGACGAGACGCCGGAGGGCCGCTCGGTGGTGGTGCTGGCCAAGCAGGAGTACGGCCTGCGGGAGCGGCACACCGGTGAGCTGCCGGGTGCGACGTTCGTCGAGTTCACCGCGCAGACCCGGATGTCCGGCGTCGACCTCGCCGACGGCCACCGGGTCCGCAAGGGCGCCGCGGGTGCGGTCCTGGCCTGGGTGCGTGAGCACGGCGGCCGCCCGGACCTCGCCGTCGACGAGGCCGTCGACGCGGTGGCCGCGTCGGGCGGGACGCCGTTGGTGGTGGCCGAGACCACCGCCGGGGGAGCCGCGCGGGTGCTGGGCGTCATCAACCTGGCCGACGTCGTCAAGCACGGCATGCGCGAGCGGTTCGACGAGCTGCGCGCGATGGGCATCCGCACGGTCATGGTCACCGGTGACAACCCCGTCACTGCCAGGGCGATCGCCGAGCAGGCGGGCGTCGACGACTTCCTGGCCGAGGCGAAGCCCGAGGACAAGATGGCGCTGATCAAGCGGGAGCAGGCCGGCGGACGCCTGGTCGCGATGACCGGCGACGGCACCAACGACGCGCCCGCGCTGGCCCAGGCCGACGTCGGCGTCGCGATGAACACCGGCACGTCGGCGGCCAAAGAGGCCGGCAACATGGTCGACCTCGACTCCGACCCGACGAAGCTCATCGAGATCGTCGAGATCGGCAAGCAGCTGCTGATCACCCGGGGCGCGCTGACCACGTTCTCGATCGCCAACGACGTCGCGAAGTACTTCGCGATCATCCCGGCGATGTTCGCCGTGGTCTACCCGCAGCTGGACACGCTGAACATCATGCGGCTGTCGACGCCGCAGTCGGCCATCCTGTCGGCGGTCATCTTCAACGCCCTGATCATCGTGGCGCTGATCCCGCTGGCGCTGCGCGGCGTCCGGTACAAGCCGGTCTCGGCCGGCGCGATGCTGCAACGCAACGCGCTGATCTACGGGCTGGGCGGCATCGTCGTCCCGTTCATCGGCATCAAACTCGTCGACCTCATCATCTCCACGATTCCAGGGATTGGATAGCAGCATGTCCATCGGCGCACTGGCCCGGCAGACCTGGGCCGGCCTGCGGGTCCTGATCGCCTTCACGGTCGTGCTCGGAGTCGCCTACCCGCTGGCCGTCACCGGCATCTCGCAGGTGGCCTTCGGCGACCAGGCCGACGGCTCGCTCGTCGAGCACGACGGCGAGGTCGTCGGGTCCTCGCTCATCGGGCAGACCTTCGAGGGCGAGGAGTGGTTCCACTCCCGCCCGTCGGCGGCCGGCGACGGCTACGACCCGCTCGCCAGCAGCGGCTCCAACCTCGGCCCGGAGAGCGAGGAACTGCTCGCGCTCGTCGAGGAGCGGCGCACGGCGGTCGCGGCGGAGGAGGGCGTCGACCCCGCCGACGTGCCTCCGGACGCGCTGACGGCGTCGGCCAGCGGCCTCGACCCGCACATCTCACCCGAGTACGCCCGACTCCAGGTGGAACGCGTGGCCGACGCCCGCGGGCTCGACCCCTCCGACGTCGGCCGGCTGGTCGAGGACCACACGCAGGGACGGATCCTCGGCGTCCTCGGCGGCGAGCGCGTCAACGTCCTGGAACTCAACCTGGCCCTGGAGGAACTGGGCTGACCGGCCCGTCGTGCCGTCACGGCGCGGTCGCGTGGAGGATGCTGAAGACATGGGACGCGGACAGCTGCGCGTGTACCTCGGGGCCGCACCGGGCGTCGGCAAGACGTTCGACATGCTCTCCGAGGGACATCGCCGCGTCGAGCGGGGCACCGACGTCGTCGTCGGCTTCGTCGAGACGCACGGACGGCCGCACACCGCCGAGCTCCTCGAGGGCCTGGAGGTGATCCCCCGCCGGGAGGTCACCTACCGGGGCGCCACGTTCACCGAGATGGACCTCGACGCCGTCCTGGCCCGCCGGCCGCAGGTGGCGCTCGTCGACGAGCTGGCGCACACCAACGTGCCGGGGTCGCGGCACGCGAAGCGCTGGCAGGACGTCGACGAGCTGCTGGCCGCCGGCATCGACGTCATCTCCACCGTCAACATCCAGCACCTGGAGTCGCTCAACGACGTCGTCGCGTCCATCACCGGCGTCACCCAGCGCGAGACCATCCCCGACCACGTCGTGCGCCGCGCCGACCAGATCGAGCTGGTCGACATGACCCCGGAGGCGCTGCGGCGCCGGCTCGCGCACGGCAACGTCTACGCCGCGGAGAAGGTCGACGCCGCGCTGGCGAACTACTTCCGCATCGGCAACCTCACCGCGCTGCGCGAGCTGGCGCTGCTGTGGATGGCCGACCGCGTCGACGACGCGCTGGAGAAGTACCGCGCCGACGAAGGCATCGACGCCATCTGGCCGGCGCGGGAACGCATCGTGGTCGCGCTCACCGGCGGGCCGGAGGGCGAGACACTGCTGCGGCGCGGGGCGCGCATCGCCGGCCGCGGCGCCGGTGGCGAGCTGCTCGCCGTCCACGTCTCCCGCGCCGACGGCCTGTCCAGCACCCCGCCGGGCGCCCTGGACCGGCAACGGGCGCTCACCGAGTCGCTCGGCGGCACGTTCCACACCGTCGTCGGCGAGGACGTGGCGGGGGCCATCCTCGACTTCGCCCGCGGCGTCAACGCGGCGATGATCGTCGTCGGCGTCAGCCGCCGGCCCCGGTGGATGCTGTCGTTCCAGGAGGGCGTCGGTGACCGGGTGGTCCGGCAGTCCGGCGCCATCGACGTCCATGTCGTCACCCACGAACGGGCCGGCCAGGGCACCCTGCTCCGGCGCGCCGACGCGCTCAGCCGGAACCGCCGGACGGCCGGCTGGCTACTGGCCGTCCTGGGGTCCATCGCTCTGACGGCGCTCCTGGTGTCCTTCCGCGACATGCACGAGCTGCCCAGCGATCTGCTGCTGTTCCTCGCCCTCACCGTCGGCGTCGCGCTCGTCGGCGGGCTGTGGCCGGCGGTGACCGCCGCGGTGTTCGGCAGCCTGCTGCTCAACTGGTACCTCACCCCGCCGTACAACACGCTCACCATCGGCGACCCGGCGAACGCGCTGGCCCTGGCGATCTTCATCCTGGTGGCCGTGGGTGTCGCGTCGGTGGTCGACCTCGCCGCCCGGCGCACCCTGCAGGCCGCGCGCAGCAGCTCCGAGGCCGACACGCTGAGTGCCCTGGCCGGGAGCGTCCTGCGCGGCGAGAACACCGTCACCGCCATCCTGGAGCAGCTGCGCGAGCGCTTCGCCATGGACGCGGTCACGCTGCTGGAGCGCGACGGCGACGGCGCCGAGTGGCGCGTGGTCACGTGCGCGGGCGGCCCGCCGTGCCGCAGACCCGACGAGGGCACCGCCGAGGTCACCGTGTCCGACACCGTCGCCCTCAGCCTGCGCGGACCGGCGCTCGAGGCCGGCGACCGCCGGGTCCTTGAGGCGTTCGCGCACCAGGCCGCGGTGGTCCTCGACCGCCAGCGGCTGCGTCAGCGCGCCGAGGAGGCACGGCGGCTGGAAGCGGGGGAGGCCATCCGCACGTCCCTGCTCGCCGCCGTGTCCCACGACCTGCGCACCCCGCTGGCCGCCATCAAGGCCGGCGTCACCAGCCTGCGCCAGGACGACATCGACTGGAGCGACGACGACGAGACCGCCCTCCTCGCCACCATCGGCGACGCCACCGACGCACTGGAACGGCTGATCGACAACCTCCTCGACCTGTCGCGGCTGGAGACCAGGACGATCCGGCCCACCCTGCGCCCGGTCAGCCTCGACGAGGTCGTGCCGAGAGCCACGACCGGCGTCCCGCCGGGCAGCGTCGCCCTCGACATCCCGGAGTCCCTGCCGCTGCTGGTCACCGACGCCGGCCTGCTCGAGCGGGCGATCGCCAACGTCGTGGAGAACGCCGTCAAGTACTCACCGCCCGGCGCCGAGGTCACGGTGAGCGCCGCGCTCGTCCCCGGCACGTCCGGCGAGGTGGAGCTCCGCGTCGTCGACCGCGGTCCCGGCGTGCGCGAGGCGGACAAGGCGACGATGTTCCAGCCGTTCCAGCGCCTCGGTGACTCCCGCGCGCCCCGCGACGGGAGCACGGCCGGCAGCGGCGTCGGACTCGGCCTCGCCGTCGCCCGCGGGTTCGTCGACGCCCTCGGCGGCACCATCGCCGCGGACGACACCCCCGGCGGCGGACTGACCATGGTGGTGCGCCTGCCCATCGCGCCGGTGCCCGTCACCACCCCGGATCGGGTCGAGGAGACCGCATGACCACAGCGCAGGAACCCGCGAACGGCAACCGCGTCCTCGTCGTCGACGACGAGCAGGCCCTCACCCGCGCCCTGGCCATCAACCTGCGAGCCCGCGGCTGGCAGGTCGTCACCGCCGCCGACGGACGCGGCGCCCTCGACGCCGCCGCCCGCGAGCACCCCGACGTCGTCCTGCTCGACCTCGGGCTGCCCGACATGGACGGCGTCGAGGTCATCGAGGGCCTGCGCGGCTGGACCACCGTCCCGATCATCGTGCTCTCCGCCCGGGTCGGCTCCGACGACAAGGTCGAGGCCCTCGACGCCGGCGCCGACGACTACGTCACCAAGCCCTTCGGCATGGACGAGCTGCTCGCCCGGCTGCGCGCCGCCCGCCGGCGGGCCGCGCCGCTCGACGGGGAACCGGCCATCGTGACCGCGGGCGAGCTCACCATCGACCTCGCCCGCAAGAAGGTGTCCCGGTCCGGCGCGGACGTCCGCCTCACCCCGACCGAGTGGCACCTGCTCGAGGTGCTCGTCCGCAACGCCGGGCGCCTCGTCTCCCGCCAGCAGCTGCTGCGCGAGGTCTGGGGACCGCAGTACGAGTCGGAGACCGGCTACCTGCGCGTCTACTCCGCCCAGCTGCGCCGCAAGCTCGAGCCCGACCCGTCGCGGCCCCGGCACATCATCACCGAGCCCGGCATGGGCTACCGCTTCGAACCCTGACCGTCGCCGCGGCAGATGGTGGGGCGGCTCGTGGGGGTGATCGTGGTCGCCCTGACGACAGCAGCGTCACCCGACAGCGCTGTCACCCGGCAGCGGTGAGCCCCGCGGCGCGCGAGCTCGCGACGTCGCTGCCCGGCACCTCCCGCGGCGCGAAGCGCGGCCCGTTGGGAACCCGCAGCGCCATGCGGTCGGCCCGGTGGATGCGCCAGTCCTCGCGCTCCGGGTCCCATCCGACGAGGTACCAGCGTCCGTTCCCGGCGACGAGGTGGTGCGGCTGCACCCGGCGGGGCGGCCGCGGAGCGGCGCCGTCGGGCCCGGCCGGCGTCGCATAGTCGAACCGCACCTCCTCTCCCGACCGGATGGCGGCGCTCAGCGCGAGCAGCACCTCGGTGCCGGCCTGGGGCCCGCCCTCGCGCCCGGCTGACGCGACGGCGACGGCGTCGAGGGCGTCGACGCGCTGCCGCAAGCGGGACGGCAGCACCTGGCGCACCGTCGCCAGGGCTCGTGCCGCGGCCTCCTCGATGCCCGCTCCGGTCCCGGCCGCGATGCGCAACGCCACGGCGAGCGCGACGGCCTGCTCGTCGTCGAACCGCAGGGGCGGCAGTTCGCTGCCGGCCTCGAGCCGGTACCCGCCCGCGGGTCCCTTGGCGGCATGGACGGGATAGCCGAGCTCGCGCAGGCGATCGATGTCGCGGCGCACCGTGCGCTCGCTGACGTCCAGCCGCCGGGCGAGCAGGTCCGCCGGCCATTGGCGACGGACCTGCAGGAGGGACAGCAGCGCGAGCAGGCGCCCGGAGGTCACGGTCGAGGCGGCGGTCGGCATGCCGTCCAGACTGCCACGAATAGCGGACGTTCCCTGACCGGTACTGCTGCCAGAGTGGCGTCTCGTCGCCGGAAGCCTCCGGCGACGAGACCCGTCGAGAAGGATCGGATCACCATGTCGGTACACGCTGTCGCCCACCTGAACTTCCACGGCCGGGCCCGTGCGGCCCTGGAGTTCTACCGGTCGGTGTTCGGCGGGCAGCTCACCGTCGCCACCTACGGCGACTTCGGGATGCCCGCCGAGCTGCCCGATGCCCCGAAGGTGGTGTTCGGACAGGTCGTCGCCGAGAACGGCTTCCGGGTGATGGCCTACGACGTGCCCGGCGACGACGCGCCGGTCGCCCAGGGTGCGCCGGCCACGCGCCGTGAGAACGGCACCACCGTCACCACGGAGCCGTTCTTCCTGTCCGTGCGCGGCGAGACCGTCGAGGAGGTCGGCGCGTTGTGGGAGCGCCTGGCCGACGGCGCGACCGTCATCGAGGCGTTCGGCCCGGCCCAGTGGGCGCCCGCCTTCGGAATGCTGACCGATCGCTTCGGCGTCACCTGGATCCTCGACGTGACGGCCGAGCACGCCCAGGCCTGAGGCCCATCGTTCGCCCCGGGGTGTCCGGTGTTAACCGTGACGGCCGGTCGGCTCGTCGGCGACGTCACCGTGACGACCTGACCCGGCCCTTTCGGTGTGTTCATCCAGGATCGACCACAGCATCAGGTGGTCGATCCTGGATGATCATCGAGACAGCACGGACGAGCCACCGCGGATGTCCCGATCGGCGGCGCGCGTGAGCTTGGCTCGCCGAGAGTGACCATCCGTGCCGGATAGGCCGGATTCGTGGAGCGCTTCGGCGTGCCAAGGCAGCGGCCACCGACATCGTGACGACCACGCACCGGCGCGATCGTCGCGCTCTGCGCCAGCGGCACGCTGGCCACCACCACAGCGGCGGCGGCGTGCCGGCCGAATGGAAGCCGCGGACGAGTCGGNCGCATCGGGCGCGCTGCCGACGGTCAGCCTTGCCAAGGTGCGCGCCGCACCACGCACGGTGGCACGTAGCATACGAATCCAAGCAATCCGGTCGCCTTGTTCCGCTAGCTCTCTTCCCTGAGATGTCCATTGCATGTAACATGCCACTCATGCCGGCGAGCTCGTCAGGCCGGCGAGGCACACATGCGAGGAGAGAGCGACGTGGCCTTCGTTCGAGTGGACATCGCCAAGCGCACGCAGGAGCAGAAGGAGGCGATCATCGCGGGCATCACCGACGTCATGGTGAACAACGGCGCCCGCCTCGAGAACGTCCAGGTGCTGCTGGTCGAGCACAGCCCGAAGTCGTGGGGCACCCACGGCACGACGTTCCACAAGCACCTGAACCTGCCCGACGAGGACTGACCGTCCGCGCGAGGCCCGGACGACGCGAGAGGATGACATGTCGAACCTGACCGCCGAGGAAATTCTCAAGAAGCTGCGGGTGTACCTCTTCCCCTGGGGTGCGAACGAGCCGGACGTCGACTCGATGGTCGAGTTCGCGAAGGCCGCCGAGGAGCTCGGGTACGAGGCGATCCACGTGCCCTGGCACTTCACCATGCCGAAGACGAAGAGCTTCGGCGCCTTCGGGACCCGGTACCTGTTCGACCCGATGGTGCTGATGCCGATCCTCGCCCGCGAGACGTCGCGCATCAAGATCGCCTTCGAGTTCGTCGTCCCCGCGCTGCACCCGTTCGTCTGGGCTCAGTACTTCGCCTCCCTCGACAACGCCAGCAACGGGCGCGCCGTCGCCGTCCCGGTCCTCGGCTGGTGGGAAGAGGACTTCAAGGTCGGCATGGTGAAGAAGACCGAGCGCGGGCGTCGCATGGACGAGGCGCTGGAGACCATCACCAAGCTGATGGCCGGCGAGCCGATCGAGGAGGCCGGCGCCATCTGGGACTCGCAGGGCCTGGAGCTGAACCCGAAGCCGGTGCAGCAGCCGTTCCCGCTGTGGATCGGCGGCGGCGAGAAGTCGCTGAACCGCTCGGCGAAGTTCGCCGAGGCGTTCTACCCGCTGTTCCCGACGGTGGAGGAGATCCGCGACGACCTCGTGCCGACGCTGAAGCGGCTGTCGGAGGAGTACGGACGGGCCAAGGCGCTCGAGCTCGCCGTCGTGAACTACGGCATGATCAGCGAGGACGCGCAGTGGATCGACGAGTGGGCGATTCCGCGGCTGCTCGCCCGCATCAACGGCATCACCATGGAGGAGGCGCTCGAGCGTCGCGACGACCAGACGCTCAACCGGCCGGAGGAGCGGCTGATGATCGGCACGCCGGAAGCGGCCGCCGACCGCCTCGCCGCCATGATCGGCGCCGGTGCCGACCATCTGGTCATGGACTTCTATCTGCACGGCTGGGTCGACGCCAAGTTCGGCCTCGAGCACATGACCCGGTTCGCCCACGAGGTCGTCCCGCTGGCCGCGGCGAAGTGACGTGACTCCACCGGTCAAGCCGCGGGTGCTCGTGGCGCTGCGGCCCACGGGCGTCGAACCGCCGAGCCTGCTGAAGAAGGCGGGCGACCTCGCCGATTTCGTCTTCGCCGTCACGGCGGACGACATCGGCGAGGAGGCGGCGACGATCGACTCGGCCTTCGTCTGGAACTTCCGCAGCACGCTGGTGCCGGACGCGATCGACCGGCTGCCGCGGCTGCGGTGGGTGCACGTGGCGGCGTCGGGCGTCGACGCGTCGCTGTCGGACGAGGTCAGGGCGCGCGGGATCACGTTCACGAACTCCCGCGGCGTGACCGCGCCGGCGATGGCCGAGTACGCGCTCATGCTCATGCTCGCGCACGCCAAGGACCTGACGGGCACGCTCGCCGATCAGGCGGAGAAGGCCTGGCGGCCGCGGGAGAGCCGGATGCTCTCGGGCGCGACGCTCGTCGCCATCGGCGTCGGCCCGGTGAACCGGGAGCTGGCCCGCCGCGCCACGGCGCTGGGCATGACGGTGATCGGCGTGGGCCGGCGGGCTCGCGACGGCGTCGACGGCTTCGACAGAGTCGTGGGCCGCGACCGGCTCCTCGACGTCCTGCCGCTCGCCGACCACGTCGTCATCGCCACGCCGCTGACGGCCGAGACCCGCGGCCTGATCGGGGCGGCCGAGCTGGCCGCGCTGCCCGACGGCGCCCACCTGGTCAACCTCGGCCGGGGAGCCGTCGTCGACGAGGCCGCGCTGATGGCGGCGCTGCGCTCCGGCCGGCTCGGCGGCGCCGGGCTCGACGTGCTGTGGCGCGAGCCGCTGGAGCCCGAGCACGACCTGTGGGAGACACCAGGCGTCATCGTCTCGCCGCACACGTCCTCGGACTTCGTGGGCTGGGAGGACGCCATGGTCGACCTGTTCGTCCGCAACCTCCGGCACACGCTGCGCGGAGAGCCGCTCCTCAACGTCGTCGATCTGGATCTGGGGTACGCGCCGATCGACTGACCGGTCGACCCGCGACCCCGCACGTTCCGACAAGGCCAGGAAGGTCATCGCGATGAGTTCCACGGTGGGAAGGGTGATCGTCGATGCGATCGCCGCTGAGGGGATCACCCATGTCTTCGGCGTGCCCGGCGAGAGCTACCTACCGGTCCTCGACGCGTTCAACGACGTGCCCGAGGTCCGCATCGTGCCCACCCACCACGAGGAGGGCGCCGGCTTCATGGCCGACGCCTGGGCCAGGACCACGGGACGCACCGGCGTCTTCATGGTGACCCGCGGCCCGGGCCTCGCCCACGCGGCCATCGCCCTGCATGCCGCCCGCCAGGACTCCACGCCGCTGGTGCTGCTGGTCGGCCAGGTGTCGCGGGACGACGCGGGACGGGAGAGCTTCCAGGAGCTCGACCACCTCGCCGCCGGCCGCCTGCTCGGCAAAGACGGCATCGAGATCACCGAGCCCGACCGCGCGGCCGAGCAGATCCAGCGCGCGTTCTACCTGGCCAGGAGCGGCCGGCCGGGACCGGTGGTGGTCAGCCTGCCCGAGGACGTCGGCTACGCGACGACGGAGGTCACCGCCGTCGCCCGCCAGAACGTCCCGGTGCCGGCCGCCCGCGAGGAGGACCTCGTCCGCGCCGTCGCGCTGCTGGCCGGCGCCGGCAGCGTCGCCCTGATCGTCGGCACCGGCGGGCTCGCCGGTCCCGAGGGCCGCGCGGCGGTCGTGACGCTGGCCGAGCGGCTCGGCGCCACGGTCTACAGCGCGTGGCGGCGGTTCGACGCGTTCCCGAACACGCACCCGCAGTTCGCCGGCAACCTGCCCTGGCTGTCCGCCGAGCTGGCCCGGCCGCTGCGCGACGCCGACGTCGTGCTGGCCATCGGCACGCGGCTCGGCGACTTCACCTCGATGGCCTACACCGTGCCGGCGCCGCGGCAGAAGCTGATCCAGATCGACGTCGACGCCGCGTCGATGAGCGTGGTCCGCAACCCGGACGTGCCGATCGTCGCCGACGCGGGCGCCACCGTCCGGCGGCTCGTCGAGCTGCTCGACGGCCGGACGGCCGAGCCGCCCCCGCCGGCGCTGGCCGCGGCCCGGGAGGCGCACGAGCGCTACCTCGCCTCGACGGCCGTGCCCGACGACGCCCCCGGAGACGCCGACCTCGCCGTCGCCGTCGGGCAGCTGCGGCGGATGCTGCCGGCCGACGCGATCGTCACCTCCGACGCCGGGGCGTTCGCCGGCTACCTCAACCGCTACTACCAGTGGACCGAGCCCGCCACGTTCATCGGCAGCACGTCCGGCCCGATGGGCTACGCGGTGCCGACGGCGATCGGCGCCAAGATCGCCGCGCCGGACCGGGTCGTGGCGGGCATCGCCGGCGACGGCGGCTTCGCGATGACGATGAGCGAGATCCACACGGCGGTCCGCCTCGGCCTGGACCGGCTGGTGTTCGTCGTCTTCGACAACGGCGTCTACGGGTCGATTCGCAACCACCAGACCCGCACCTACCCGGGCCGCGAGATCGGCGTCGACCTCGGCAGCGCCGACCTCGCCACCGTCGCGACCGGCCTCGGCGCCCTCGGCCTGAGCTGCCGGACCAACCGGGAGTTCGCCGCGGCGCTGGAGAAGGCGATGGCCGCCGACCGGCCGGCCGTCGTCCAGCTCGCGGTCTCGCCCGAGCAGATCAACGCGTGGGCGTCATGACCGCCACGCTTCCGGGACGGCAGCCGCGGCCACGGTCGGGCGACCGGGTCGTGCTGGTGACCTGGCCGGACTATCCGGGCGACGCCTCGCCCCAGGCGGCGCGGCTCACGGCACTCGGCCTGACGCTGCGGCGGGCGCCGCGGACGCACGACCGCAGCGAGGACGAGCTCGTCGAGCTGCTCGACGGCTGCGTGGCGGGCATCGTGAGCACCGACCCGTTCACGCGGGCCGTGTTCGAGGCGACGCCCGGCCTGCGGCTGCTCAGCCGGGTCGGCGTCGGCACCGACAGCATCGATCTCGAGGCCGCCGCCGAGCACGGCGTGGGCGTGACGGTCGCCCGCGGCGCCAACGAGGAGGCGGTGGCCGACCACACGATCGGCCTCATCCTCGCGCTGCTGCGCAGGATCCCCGAGCTCGACCGCGCGGTCCGCGACGGCCGGTGGCTGCGGACCGGGGAGTGGGCCGGCCGCGACCTGCACGGCAAGACCGTCGGCCTGCTCGGCATGGGCGCGATCTCGCAGCTCGTCGCCCGGCGGCTGCACGGGTTCGGCGTCGACATCGTCGGCTACGACCCGGTCGCCCCGCCGCCGCCCGGGGTCAGGCCGGCGCGCATGGTCGACGTGGTCACGTCGGCGGACGTGCTGTCGCTTCACCTGCCGCTCACGCAGCAGACGCGCAACCTCGTCGACGCCGCTCTGCTCGCCCGGATGAAGCCGGGTGCGGTCCTGGTCAACACCTCCCGCGGCGGTATCGTCGACGAGCAGGCGCTCGCCGACGCGATCCGTGCCGGGCGGCTGCGCGGTGCGGCCATCGACGTGTTCTCCGAGGAGCCGCCCCGGACCAGCCCGCTGCTGCCACTGTGGGGATCCACGGTGCTCACACCGCACATCGGCGGGCTGTCCAAGGAGGCCATCGACCAGATGGTCGAGCACGCGACCGGCGCGGTCGTCGCCGCGCTGACCGGCCACGAGCCGCCGGACCTGGTGAACCGTCCGGTCCGTGCCGTGTGGGAAGAGTCCCCGAACGGTCCCGTCGGGGCCGCGGTCTACAGAGAGGAACTGTCATGAGCGACGAGCTGCGGGGAGTCCGCGTGGCCATCCTGGCCGAGGACCTCTACGAGGACGTGGAGCTGTGGTACCCGCTGTACCGGCTGCGCGAGGCCGGCGCCGAGGTGACGATCATCGGCAGCGGCCGCACCGACGTGTTCAAGGGCAAGCACGGCCTCCCCGTGACGGCCGACACCTCGATCGACGCGGTGAACGCCGCCGACTTCGACGGCGTCGTCGTGCCGGGCGGGTTCTCGCCGGACTACATGCGGCGCAAGCCGGAGATGATCGACTTCATCCGCGAGGTGGGCGCGGCCGGCAAGCCGGTCGGCGCCATCTGTCACGGAGCGTGGGCGCTCGCCTCGGCCGGGCTGTGCAAGGGCCGGAAGGTGACGTCGTACTTCTCCATCAAGGACGACATCGTCGGCGCCGGCGGCGAGTACGTCGACGCCGAGGTCGTGGTCGACGGCAACGTCATCACCTCGCGCATCCCCGACGACCTGCCCGCGTTCATGCCGCCGATCATCGAGGCGCTGGCCGCCGCGAAGAAGGCCTGAGCCGTTCGTGGCCGAGCAGGTGAGCGGGACCGACGTCATCGTCGTCGGCGCCGGCATCGTCGGCGTCACGGCCGCCTACGAGCTCGCGTCCGCCGGGCACTCGGTGCGGCTCATCGACAAGGGCCGGGTCGCCGGCCTGCAGTCGAGCCGCAACTGGGGGTTCGTCCGGCGGCAGGGCTGCGACCCGGTCGAGGCGGAGCTGGTGCAGCACGCGTCGCTCACCTGGGACCGGCTCGGCGAGGAGATCGGACCGGCTCTGACGCTGGTCAAGAAGGGCCTGATCAACCTCGCTCCCGACGAGGCCGGCCTGAGCAAGTACCGCGACTGGCTGCGCGCGAGTGGCGGCGACACGCTCTTCGGCAGCCGGATGGTCGGCCCCGACGAGATCCGTGACCTGCTGCCGCACGTGACGGGGGAGTGGGCCGGTGGACTGCTGACGCCGTCCGACGGGCACGCCGACCCCACAGCCGCCGGGCCGGCCGTCGCGGCGGCCGCGCGGGCGCGCGGCGTGGTCGTCGAGGAGGGCGTCACGGCGCTGGAGGTCACCACGTCCGGCGGCCGGGTGACCGGCGTGCGCACGTCCGCCGGCCGCCGGGCCGCCGGACGGGTCGTGGTCGCCGCCGGCGCCTGGTCCGGCAAGCTGCTGGCGCCGCTCGGCCTGAAGGTGCCGGTCCGGTGGATCCGCGCGACGGCGGCCAGGACGACGGCGGTGGAACACCTGACGGAGCTCGCCGTCCACGTCCCGGCCGTCGGCTTCAGCCAGCTCGCCGACGGGTCGGTGATCTTCGGCAGCGCCGCCTGGAGCGACTACGACATCGGCATCGACACCCTGGGCAACCTGCGGCTGTTCCTGCCGAACTTCGTCCGCAACCGCACGATGATCCGGCTGCACCTCAACGAGGTGGTGGTTCAGGACGTCCTGCGGCGGCTGCCGCGCCGCGACCGCGACGCCATCCGCTTCGACTGGCCGCGGATGGACGATCCGCCGCCGAACCGCACGAAGATCGAGCGCGCGCACCGCAGCCTCACCGCGCTGGTGCCGCGCTGGGGCTCGTCGCGGATCGCCCGTGCGTGGGCCGGCACCGTCGACGTCACCCCCGACGCGCTGCCGGTCGTGGCCGCGCCGCCGCAGTACGGCGGGCTCGTGGTCGCCACCGGGATGAGCAGCCACGGCTTCGGCATCGGACCCGGCGTCGGCGTGGTGGCCGCCGAGCTCGCGCAGGGCAAGCAGCCGTCGATCGACCTCGAGCCGTTCCGGATCGAGCGGTTCGCCGAGGGGCCGGTGCGGGCGCACCACCACCTCTGAGCGGAGCGGTCAGCCCTCGTCGCCGTCGCGCTCCTGCTGCAGCAGGGAGTCGGCGGTGCGCTGCAGGTGGGCCCGCATGGCCTCGGCCGCCGCGGCGGGCCGCCGGCTCAGCACGGCGGTGAGGATCTCTTCGTGATCGGTGGTGATGTCCTGCAGCGTCCGCGTGCGTCCGGCGCTCGTGGTGCCGCGCACCAGGATGGAGTCGCGGAGGTTGTCGACGATCGAGCTCAGCAGTTCGTTGCCGCAGGCGTCGAGCAGCACGCGGTGGAACGTGCGGTCGCTGGACCAGTACGTGAGGTCGTCCTGCATCGTCGTGGCCCGCTGCAGCTGGTCGAACGCCGTGGTGAGTGCGCGCTCGGTGGTGGCGTCGAGACGCGACGCCACCACACTGGCCGCATGGGTCTCGAGGATGAGGCGCAGCTCGAAGATGTTCTTGAGGTCCTGCGCCGTCGACTGGGTGATCCGGACGCCGCGGTTGCGTTCGAACTGGATGATGCCGCGAGCGGCGAGGTCGATGAGCGCCTCGCGCACCGGCGTCCGTGACACTCCGAACGTCGCGGCGAGCTCGGCCACGGAGTACAGATTGCCGGGCACGAGCTCGCGGCGGGCGATGGCCAGCCGGAGCTGTTCGTAGATCTCTCTGGTCCGCGACGGCCGATCGCCGATCGGGCCGAGCTGGCCGGCACCGGACAGCACCGGCTCATCCTGCGGAGGGAGTGACTGCCTCGTCATTTCTACTTCCGTTCGACGGGAGGGGCCGGGACCTGACCGATTGACAGATTAGTGGGAATGCGCATGCCGGAGCCGTCGACACACAGGCGGTAGCACGTCACCCACAGCCGGGCGACGGCAGGATGAACGGCTCTTGACGGACGACACAGCATGCTACATGCTACATGCAGCCAGAGATTGGGTCCAGAGCCGCGTGCTTGACGACGAGCTGTGGCGGCCTGGACGTGCCCAGATCCGCGGGCCCACCCCCAGCCGACAGTAACGAATCGGGGCGTTGCGCGTGTTATTCGGTGTCATGCGACGTATTGGATACGTCATACCGCTGCTGATCGGCGTCATCACGTTCACGTTCGTCCTGGTGTCTCTCGCACCGGGCGACATCGTGACGGCGACGATCGGCGACTACCCGGCCTCGGAGGAGTACCTCGCCGAGCGACGCGCGGAGCTCGGGCTCGACCAGCCGCTGATCGTCCAGTACGTCAACTACGTCCTGAGCGCCCTGCAGGGCGACCTCGGCTACTCCTTCGCCAACCGCCAGGAGGTCCTGCCGCTGGTGGTCAACCACCTGGGCGCCACGATGATCCTGGTGGTCGCGGCCACGGTCCTGTCGATCACGATCGGCCTGCCGCTGGGCCTGTGGGCGGCCACGACGCGCCGCCGCGCGGTGGACAACGCCCTCAACCTCTCCACGCTCGTCGCCTTCAGCATCCCGGCGTTCTGGCTCGCGCTGATGGCGGTGCTGGTCTTCGCCATCAACCTCGCCCTGCTGCCGGCGCACGGCATGACGACGATCGGGTTCGTCGGCACCCCGATCCAGCGCTTCGGCGACCTGCTGTCGCACCTGATCCTGCCGGCGGCCGTGCTGGCGGTGCCCGAGACGGCGCTGATGATCCGGATGACCCGGGCCAGCGCCAACGAGGTCCTGAACTCCGGCTACGTCCTCACCGCGGTGTCGAAGGGCCTGGCCCGCGGGCGGATCATCCGCCGGCACGTCGTCCGGAACTCCCTGCTCCCGGTCGCCACCGTCATGGGCTACACGTTCGGCACCATGGTCGGCGGCTCGGTGCTGGTCGAGAAGATCTTCGGCTGGCCCGGCATGGGCAGCCTGCTCTACGACTCGGTGCAGCGTCGCGACACGTCGGTGGTGCTCGGCGTCGTCGTGGTCGTGGCCGTCGTGACGCTCGTGGTGAACGTGGTGACCGACGTCGTGTACGGGGTCATCGACCCGAAGGTGCGGGAGGCGACGGCCCTGTGAGCGACATCGTCATCGACCCCACGACGCCGAAGGCCTCGCGCCTGCAGCGCCTGCGGCTGGGCCGCGGACCGACGACCGTCGCCGCGATCGCGATCGTGGTGCTGTTCGCGCTGGTCGCCCTGCTGGCCCCGCTCATCGCGCCGTACGACCCGTTCGCGGTGTCGCCGCGGATCCTCGAGGGGCCGTCGGCTGACCACCTGCTCGGCACCGACGACACCGGCAAGGACATCCTGTCGCAGCTGATCTACGGCGCCCGGGTGTCCCTGCTGATCGGCCTCGCGGCCGGTCTCGGCTCGCTGGTCCTGGGCATCGTGGTCGGCGGCATCGCCGGCTACGTCGGCGGCGCCGTCGACAACGTCCTCATGCGCATCGCGGAGATCTTCCAGATCATGCCGGCGATGCTGATCGCCCTGGTGATCGTCGCCGTGATCGGCCGCAACACCACCCTGATCGCCGCCGCGGTCATCATCGCGCTGTGGCCGCAGTCGGCGCGCATCGTGCGCAGCCAGTTCCTCGCGCTGCGGCGCGCGGAGTTCGTCGACGCGGCCCGGATCTCCGGCACGCCGGCCTGGCGCATCATCGCGCTGGAGATCTTCCCGGTCGCCTTCGCGCCGGCCGCGGTGCAGGCGGCGCTCGACATCGGCCGCGGCATGCTGCTCGAGGCGGGCCTGAGCTTCCTCGGCCTCGGCGACCCGTCGACGTCGAGCTGGGGCGGCGTGCTGCGGCGGGCGCAGCCGTTCCTCACCGACGCCTGGTGGTTCAGCGTGCCGGCCGGCGTGTGCATCGCGCTGATGGTGCTGTCGTTCAACCTCATCGGAGACGCCATGGGACGCCGCGGAACCCAGGGGCGGAGGGCACTGTGACCACACCGGCGCAGCAGCGCGAACAGCGAGCGCTCGAGGTGAGCGACCTCGACGTCTCGATCCACCCGTTCGGCGGGACGCGCATCCACCCGGTCCGGCACGCCTTCATCGACGTCCGCCGTGGCGAGGTGGTCGGGCTCGTGGGCGAGTCGGGGTCGGGCAAGACGATGCTGTCGCGCGGCATCGCGGGCCTCCTCGCGCCCGGTCTGCAGCCGCGGGTCGGCGGGCGGATCGTCGTCAACGGGTCCGACCTCTCCGGGGCGGGCGAGACCCGCCGCCGCGAGGCACTGCGTACCGAGCTGTCCTACGTCTTCCAGGACCCCAACGCCCACCTCAACCCCACGATGCGCATCGGCCGGCAGGTCGCCGAGGCGATCCGTCCCGGCGGCCGCACGGTCGAGGAACTGCTCGACGCCGTCGGACTGCCCGCCACCGAGGAGTTCGCGCGGCTCTATCCGCACCAGCTCAGCGGCGGGATGAAGCAGCGGATCATCATCGCGTGCGCGCTGGCCAAGCGGCCGGCGCTGGTCATCGCCGACGAGCCGACGACGGCGCTGGACGTCACCATCCAGGACCAGGTGCTGCGGCTGCTGCGGTCGCTGGCCGACCAGGAGCACGTCGGCATCCTGCTGGTCTCGCACGACCTCGCCGCGATCGGCCAGTTCTGCGAGCGGGTCTTCGTGATGTTCGACGGCGAGATCGTCGAGAGCGGGCCGACCGAGGACGTCCTCTGGCGGCCGCGGCACGAGTACACGCGGTCGCTGATGGCGGCGATGCGCGAGATCTACGACGTCGCGGCCGCGGCGCCGGCAGGCACGTCCACCGTCCCCGAGCCGGTGAGGGAGTCATGAGCGTAGTGAGCCGGCAGGACGCCGCGGACGCCGCGACCGGAGCGCGCGACGCCGGCGGTGGTGACGCGCTGCGGCTGTCCGACATCCACATGACGTTCCGCTCGCGCGGCCGGCGCCGCCGCGAGGTGGTCGCCGTCGACGGCGTCAGCGTGTCCGTCGGCCGCGGCGAGATCGTCGGGCTGGTGGGCGAGAGCGGCAGCGGCAAGAGCACGCTCGGCCGCGTCATGGCCGGGCTCCAGGTGCCCGACAGCGGCACGGTGACCATCGACGGCACGGCGTATCAGGGCCGGCGGGGGATCACCCCGGGCTTCCACGGCGCGGTCCAGATGGTGTTCCAGAGCCCCGCGGCGTCGCTGAACCCCAAGATGACGATCCGCTCGATCCTCGGCTACGCCGCGCGGCGGGCCGGGGTGCCGCGCGACGGCGTCGGGTCGGCGGTCTCGGCCGCCCTCGAGGAGGTCGGCGTGACCCCGCCGGACCGGTTCCTGGGCCGCTTCCCGCACGAGCTCAGCGGCGGACAGCAGCAGCGGGTCGCGCTCGCCCGGGCGCTGCTGCACCGTCCGGCCTACCTGGTCGCCGACGAGCCGACGTCGGCCCTCGACGTCTCGGTCCGGGTCCAGATCATCAAGCTGATCCGCGAGATCCAGGCCCACCACCGCATGGGGATCCTCTTCATCACCCATGACCTGTCGGTGGTGCGGGCCCTCGCACAACGCGCGCTCGTGATGTACCGCGGCGACATCGTCGAAGAGGGAGACATCGACGACGTCTTCGCCCGGCCCCAGCACGAGTACACCCGCAGACTGCTCGGTTCCACTCCGCAGCTGGTGCCTCCGCAGGATGCGGCGTGAGGCACCGGAACCGCCGATACGAAGGAGCGATCGTGGTCAGAACTGTCAGGACATGGGTGGTGGCGCTGGTCGCCGGCGCCGCTCTGCTCATGGCCGGCTGCGGCGGCACCGCCGGCGGCGCCGGGGGTCAGGGCGGCAACACCGACGACACCTTCGTCGTCGGCATGAGCGCCGAGCCGCCGCACCTCATGCGGCTGTTCCTCGGCGACGTCCAGGTGGGCCTGGTCGGCCTGGCGATGGAGGAGTCGCTGGTCACCGTCGACCGCGAGCGCGAGGTCCAGCCGCAGCTCGCGGAGTCGTGGGAGCAGCTCGACGACGTCACCTACCGCTTCCACCTCCGGCAGGGCGTCACCTGGCACGACGGCGAGCCGTTCACCGCCGACGACGTCGTGTTCACCTTCCAGAACGGCCTGGGCGTCAACGCCGGCACGGCGGCGCTGAAGGAGATGGTGGCCTCGGCGGCCGCCGTCGACGAGCACACCGTCGACGTCGTGCTGAACTCGCCGACCGGCGCCTTCCTCGCGATGCTCAACCCGATGTCGTTCTCCATCCTGCCGCAGCACGTCTACGAGGGCACGGAGCTGGAGACCAACCCGGCCAACCGCGCGCCCGTCGGCACCGGCCCGTTCAAGTTCGAGTCGTGGGAGAACGGGCGGATCACGCTGGCCCGCAACGACGACTACTGGGGCGACACACCCGGCTTCGCCAAGGTGGTCTTCACGGTCATCGGCGACGCGACGGCCCGCGCGCTCGCGTTGAAGAGCGGCGACATCGACTACATCAACTCCTACGACGTGCCGTACGAGGCGATCCTCCAGCTCGAGAACGACGACAACGTCGTGCTCGACACCGGCCGGGCGTCGTACTCGATGAAGATGTTCCCGTTCAACACCCGCAACGAGATCCTGGCCGACCCCGCGGTGCGCAAGGCGCTGTTCCAGGCGATCGACCGCGACTTCATCTCCGAGAGCGCGTTCGGCGGCTACTTCCCGCCCGGCCGCTCGCCGCTGCCCGAGGGGCACTGGGCCAACACCGGCGACATCGACTACGACGCCGAGTACCCGTTCGACCCGGAGGCCGCCGAGGCGGCGCTGGACGCGGCCGGCTACCCCCGTGGCGCCGACGGCACCCGGTTCAGCCTGGTCCACCGGTACGAGGCGAGCGAGCCGGGCGGTGAGAAGGTCGCGGAGGTCATCGCCGACAACTGGCGCGCGATCGGCGTCGAGACCACGGTGCTGCAGGACGACGCGGAGGTGTTCCGGGAGGAGGTCTTCGCCAACCACAACTTCGACACCTACACGATCAACATCGCCTCCGGTGCCGACCCGGCGATCGGCCTCTACCGCCGCTACACCTGCGACAACGACCAGAACGCGGTGTTCGGCAACGCGACCGGGTACTGCAACAAGGAGCTGGACGACCTCTTCATCGCGGCCAACTCGGCCAACGAGCGCGAGGAGCGCGTCCCGCTCTACACCCAGGCACAGCGCATCGTCGCCGACGACCTGCCGACGGCGATCCTCGTCCAGGTCTCCTACACCGAGGCGATCCGTGCCGAGCTCTCCGGCATCGAGGACTTCTTCGCCCTCGGCGAGGTCGTGCTGCTGGACTGGAGCAAGATCGGGCCAGCGCAGAGCTGATGACACCGACGTATCCGCACGGTGTCGTCGGCCGCAAGGCTCCGGCGAGTGCTGCGTCGGCGATGGTGTCGACGCAGCACCCGCTGGTGACCGACGCGGCGCTGGCGGTGCTGCGCGACGGCGGGCACGCCGCCGACGCGCTGGTCGCCGCGTGCATGGTGCAGGCGACGGTGTCGCAGGAGCTCACGAACCACGCCGGCACCGTGACCGCGCTGCTGTACGACAGCCGCACCGGCCGGGTCCGGCAGCTCAACAGCCCGGGCTGGGTGATTCCCGGGCTGGCGCCGTTCCGGCCGGTGCCGGTGGAGCCGGGGACGTACTCCGCCGTGCCGCCGGGCGCCAATGCCGTCGTGCCCGGGTTCATGCCGGCCATGAAGCTGCTGCACGAGACCTACGGCGTCCTGCCGTGGGCCCGGCTGGTCGAGCCGGCCCGGCAGCTGGCCGACGAGGGCCACGTCGTGACGTCGTTCGAGCACTACGTCATGGCCACCACGCTCGCCTACTTCCAGCACTCGCCGTCCGGCCGCGAGCACTTCACGCCCGCCGGCCGGCTTCCGCAGGTCGGCGAGCGGTGGCGGCAGCCGGAGCTGGCCCGGACGCTCGCGGGGCTGGCCGAGCACGGCCCGGGCTACTTCGTCGACGGCCCGTGGGCGCGGGCGTTCGTCGAACGCGGCAACGCCATGGGCTGGCCGGTGACGCTCGCGCACCTGGCCGCGAAGCCGCCGGTGTGGGGCGAGCCGCGCCGGTTCACCCACCGCGGGCACGAGATCGTCTCGCTGGCCGCGCCGCAGATCCAGGGTGCGTCGGCGGCGATGGTCCTCGGCGTCCTCGACCGGCTGGGCATCACGGGGGAGGGCCACTACAACGCCAGTCCCGTCGCGAGCTACCTGCTCGCACACACACTGCGCCGGGCCCGGCTCGACGTCGGCCACCTCAACGACCCCGAGGTGTTCGACGACCCCAGCGACGTCCTCACCGATCCCGCATACCACGGGCACGTCGCGCGGCTGATCCGCTCGTCCATGCCGCGGACCGACCTCGGCGAGCACGTGCGGCTCACCACCCGCTCGCCGCACGCGGCGCCGCTGCCGGCCCTGGAGCACGGGACCGACAGCTGCGAGATCAGCATCGTCGACGCGGCCGGCAACTGGGTGCAGGCGATGACGACGCTCTCCGGCAGCGGCATCCCGGGGGAGGTGGTCGGCGGCGTGCCGATGACCGGGTCGCTCACCGACACCAGCCTCAACGCCCGGCAGAACATCAGCGGCTGGTACGCGGGCGGCGGGCACGTCCGCACCGTCATGGGCAACACGCTCGTGCTCCGCGACGGGCGGCCGTGGCTGGCGCTCGGCACGCCGGGCAAGGTCGAGGCCACGGTGCCGCAGGTGCTGTCGAACGTCCTCGACTTCGGCATGACGCCCGACGGCGCCGAAGCGGCGGCCCTGATGACGCCGCTCGGCGACGACTACACGCTGCCGATGGAGATGGCGGTGGCGCCCGAGGTGCCGGCGGGCCTGGCCGCGCTGGGCATCCGGGTGCGGCCGCTGGGCCTGACCAACTGGCACCTGGGGTCGTTCCAGATGTGCTGGCGGGCCGCCGACGGTTCGCTGCGCGGCGGCGCCGGGGCACGGCGCGAGGGCAAGGCCGCCGGCTACTGAGCACCGATCACGGACCAGACGAGAGAGAGGTCGCACGTCGATGTCGACGACGAAGGAAGAGCGGTACCGGGAGTACCTGGCGTATCCGGACCGTGTCGTGGGTGGCGCGGTGGAGCCGCGCTGGGTCGACGGCGGCGTGGCCTTCACGGACAAGGGCGTCCACCATCTCGTCGACACCGTGTCAGGTGGGCGCACCGAGGTCGCGGCGCTGCCGGAGAGCATCGAGGTGACCGGACGCCGGCTGCGGTCGGCGTTCAAGATCGGCCGGCCCGCGGTGCACGAGGCGCCGTCGCCGGACGGCGCGTTCTTCGCCACCGAGTCCGGCGACGACATCGCCCTGCGCTGGGCGATCGACGACCGCCTCAGCCCGCTGACGTCCGACGGCGAGCCGGACTTCCGCTGGGACGTCAAGGGCGCGGCGTGGTCGCCGGACGGGCTCCGGCTGGCGGCGCGCCGGGTCGACACCCGCCGGATGGACCGGTTCCCCGTCGTGCACTGGTTGAAGCCGCGCGAAGAGGTCGAGTTCTTCCCGGCCGGGCGGGTCGGCGGCGCCGTCGAGGACGTCAGCCTGTACGTCGTCCACCGGCTCAGCCGCGACGTCGTCCGCATCGACAGCGGCCCGGAGCCGGAGCAGGACCTGCGTCCTCTGGGCTGGAGCACGGACGCGGGGGAGCTCTACTACCTCAAGACCAACCGGTACAAGAAGCCGTTCGTGCTGATGGCGGCCGACCCGAGAACCGGGGCGTCGCGCGTCGTCCACGAGGAGCGGGCGGCCACGTGGGTCTCGTTCTGGGAGAAGGGCCTGGCCTGCGTCCTGCTGCCGAGCCGCACCGCTCACCTGTGGCTCACCGAGCGCGACGGATGGGCGCACCTGTACCTGCACGACATGAACGGTCAGCTGATCAACCGGGTCACCGGTGGCGAGTGGGCGGTGACGAGGGTCGTCGCCGTCGACGAGCGGGCCGGCTGGGTGTACGTCGAGGCCCACTCGGACCCGAAGCGTCCCTATGACACCCACATCGGCCGGGCCCGCCTGGACGGCACCCGGTTCGAGCAGCTCACCGAGGAGCCGGGCACCCACCACGCGATCATGTCGCCCGACCTGCGGGTGTTCGTCGACAACCACTCCAGCATGAGCCGGCCGCCGGCGTCGGACCTGCGGTCGGCCGACGGCACGCCGATCTGCCGGCTGGCCGAGGCCGAGGTCGACACGACGCCCGGGATGGACTGGACGCCGCCGGAGGAGTTCACCGTGCTGGCCGCCGACGGCGAGACGACGCTGCACGGCCACCTGTACTTCCCGTCGGACTTCGACCCGGAGCGGACCTATCCGCTGATCGAGTCGATCTACGCCGGGCCGAACAGCGCGTTCGTCCCGACCCACATGCTCGACGCCAACGCGGTGCAGTCGCGGGCGCTGGCCGAGCTGGGCTTCGTCGTCATGATGGTCGACGGCCGCGGCACGCCGGAGCGGTCGAAGGCCTTCCACGACGTCGCGTACGGCAACTTCGCCGACAACGTGATCGCCGACCACGTCGCGGCGATCCGCCAGCTCGGCGCGGAGCGGCCGTACCTCGACCTCACCCGGGTCGGCGTGTACGGACGCTCGTACGGCGGCTACTTCACCGCCCGCGCGCTGCTCGAGGCGCCCGACGTCTATCACGTGGGCGTCGCGGTGAACGGGGTGTACGAGATGCGCGAGGGCAACGGGCCCGGGCCCATCGAGTGCGTGATGGGCCCGCTGGAGGAGAACGTCGCCGGGTACGACGCGCTGTCGCTGTACCCGATGGTCCCGCGGCTGCGGGGCAAGCTGCTGATCGTCCACGGCACGTCGGACGTCAACGTCCCGTTCGCCGCGTCGCTGATGTTCGCCGAGCAGCTGACCCTGGCCGGCAAGCCGTTCGACTTCCTCCCGGTGAACGAGCAGCCGCACCACTTCACCGGCGTGAAGGGCACCTACCTGGCGATGGCGAAGGGCCGCTACTTCTGCGAGCACCTCGGCGTGGACGCCCTGTGACCGGCGCCGGCTCGCGTGCGCTGCTGCTCGACCCGCCGCCCCTCGAGCCGTCGCCGGCGACCCGCCTCCCGCTGGAGTGGCACCGGGCCCGGGCGGACGAGCTGCGCGCGGCGGCCGCGGAGCGCGGCGCGCGGGCGGTCCTGCTGACCGACCCGTGGAACATCGTCCACTTCACCGGGCTGTGGGCGGCGACGACCGAGCGGCCGCTGTACGCGCTGCTCGAGGCCGACGGCGCGCCGTTCTGGTTCTACCCGCGGCTGGACCGCGACCTGGTGCGGAGCTGGTGGTACGGCGGCGGCGCGGAGTACTTCGACTATCCCCATGTCGACGGTCAGCACCCGAACGAGGGCACCGCCGCGCGCGGGCCGGCCGTCGACCTGTGGGAGAAGGCGCTGCGGCTGTGCGTGTCGCGTGGCTACGGCGCGGGTTCGCTGCTCGTCGACCGTCCGGCCGGCGGGTCGCTCGGGCCGCTCGGGCCGCTCGGGTCGATCGGCGACGTGTGCCTGCGGTCGCGGATGGTGAAGACGCCGGAGGAGCTGGCGCTCGCCCGGCGCGCCTACGCCTACTTCGACGACGTGCACGTCTTCTGCCGAGACACTCTGCTCGACGGGTTCCACGACGGGATGACCGACTTCGAGCTGCGCAGCGCGATGATCGACATGGCGACACGGCGGATCGTGCCCGACCTCGGCCTGGACGGCGGCCCGCACCGCGGCGTCGGCGTCAGCATCGACCTCGGCTGGGTACGGGCCGGCCGGGTCACCGGCTACCCGCACCCGAACCAGTTCCGCTACTCCGAGATCACCCGCGGGGGCACGCTGCAGGCATCGGGCGTCATCCGCGTCGGCGGCTACGGCGGCGAGTGCTACCGGCCGTTCATGCTCGCGCCGCGGACCGCGCACATGGAGCGGCTCTGGACGGTGGCGCGCGACAGCTGCCTGCTGCAGCAGGACGCGATGCGGGCCGGCGTCACCTGCGGCGAGGTGGCCGAGAAGATCCACCGCTTCCAGATCGACGCCGGAGTTCGCGAGTACGTGTACCACCGGCCGGCGCACGGCCAGGGACCGGAGGGCCACCAGCCGCCGTGGCTCGCGCTCGGCGACGACACCGTCCTCGAACCCGGCATGTGCCTGTCGGTCGAGCCCGGCCTGTACGACCCGCGGGCCGGCTTCAGCGTGAACTTCTCGGACATGTTCGTCGTGCAGGAGTCCGGGCCGGCGCTGCAGCTGTCGCGCGTCCCGTGGACGACCGAGTGGTGCTGGCTGGACTTCTGAGGCCGGCGTTGGCCTGCGCGTTCGCGTTGGGCCCCGTCCCCCTGCTCCCGATTGTCTTGGCCGCGGGCGCGCGCCTCAAGCGGACTATGGAGGCGCTTCGCGCCGACGTGACCGCTTGACCCGCGCGCCCGCGGCTCAGAACGGGCAGCTATCAGGGGACGGGGGGAGTGTGGCGACGGTCGTCTGGGGCGTCGGCCCGGTTTCTGTGTGAGTTTGGTGTCGTGGAGCGTCCACGTGGTGAGATTTCGCCGCGATTCGCGGGCCATCACGAGGATTACCCCAGCGTCAACACCCTTACAGGCATGTTGATGCTCGCGAAATCCTCGTGATGTAGGGGCTAAGAAAATGGGCAGCAGGGGGACGGCCAACGTACGGAACGACGGCGAACGGCACCGCCGTATCGGCCCGGGGAAGGTGAGGGACCCGCGTCGCGGCGGCGGCACGGGCCCCTCACCCTGTTATCGCGGGGCTCAGTCCGGCAGCGCGGAGCTGAGCTGGCGTAGGGGAGCGGCCAGGTCGGCCTCGAACTGCTCGAAGAACCGCCGCTGGTCCGCGCCGGGCGCGTGGAAGACCAGGTGGTTGAAGCCGGCTTCGACGTACGGGCGGACGGCGTCGACGACGGCCTGCGGGTCGGACGCCACGATCCAGCGCTTGGCGACCTGCTCCAGCGGCAGCTCGTCGGCGAGGCGCTCCATCTCGATGGGGTCGTCGACGCTGTGCTTCTGTTCCGGCGTGAGCGACAGCGGGGCCCAGAAGCGGGTGTTCTCCAGCGCCGCCTGGGGGTCGCGGTCGTAGGACAGCTTGATCTCGATGAGGTGGTCGACGTCGCGGTCGGGCTGGCCGGACTGCTCCTTGCCCTCCTTGACGGCCGGCACCAGCTTCTCGGTGTAGAGGTCCATGCCCTTGCCGGAGGTGCAGATGAAGCCGTCGGCGGCGCGGCCGGCGTAGCGGGCGACGACGGGGCCGCCGGCGGCGACGTAGATGGGGATGCCGTCCTTCGGCACGTCGTAGATGGACGCGCCGGCGGCGGCGTAGTACTCGCCGTCGAAGTCGACCCGCTCGCCGCTCCACAGCCGGCGGATCAGGTCGACGGACTCGCGCAGCCGGGCGAAGCGCTCCTTGAACTCCGGCCAGGTGCCGCGGAAGCCGGTCGCGATCTCGTTCAGCGCCTCGCCGGTGCCGACGCCGAGGATGATGCGGCCCGGGTACAGGCAGCCCATGGTCGCGAACGACTGCGCGATGACGGCCGGGTTGTAGCGGAACGTCGGCGTGAGCACGGACGTGCCCAGTGTGATCGTCGACGTGCGCTCGCCGACCGCGGTCATCCAGGCCAGCGAGAACGGCGCGTGGCCTCCGTTGTGCCGCCACGGCTGGAAGTGGTCGCTGACCACGGCGGAGTCCATGCCGGCCTGCTCGGCCAGCACTCCGTACTCGACCAGGTCGCGTGCGCCGAACTGCTCCGCGGACGCCTTGTATCCGAGCTTCAGTGTTCTACCCACCGGGCCTCCTCAATCGGTATGCTACATGTTACCAGCAACTGTCCAACGTGAGAAGGAGCCGTGCCCGTGACCACCTTCTACACCGTGGACGACGTGACGACCGCGCAGCTGACGCCGTCGCCCGCGCCGCCCATCGTCCTCAAGGGCGACCCGAAGGCGACGAAGACCGTGCTCCACCGCGACGGCGCCACCGAGATCGGCATCTGGGAGTGCACGCCGGGCGTGTTCCGGTCGGAGAAGAAGAACATCTCCGAGTTCATGCACTTCGTCGCCGGCAAGGGCCGCATCGAGCACTCCGACGGCACCGTCACCGACATCCGGCCGGGCACCGTGCTGCACGTGCACCACGGCTACATCGGCACGTGGTACGTCGAGGAGCCGGTCCGCAAGGTCTACACGGCGATCGAGAAGCCGGACGCGCAGTAGTTCACCCCTCCGCCGGCCGCCGCCCGGGCGCCAGCAGCTCTGCCAGGTGCAGGCCGCGGCGGCCGGCCAGCTGGCCGGCCTGCAGCCGGCACGAGAAGCCGTCGGCCAGCAGGACGGCGTCGTCGGGCGCCGCCTCCAGTGCCGGGAGCATGCCGTTGCGGGCCACTGCGACGGAAACGTCGTAGTGGCCGCGCTCCATCCCGAAGTTCCCCGCCAGCCCGCAGCAGCCGGCGATCGGGGTGACGGTGGCGCCGGTGCGCCGCAGCAGCTCCAGGTCCGCGTCGAACCCCATGACCGCGTGGTGGTGGCAGTGCGGCTGGACGACGACGGTGAGGCCGGCGAGGTCCGGCGGCGTCCACGACGCACCGGGCCCGACCGGCTCGGGCGCCCGCAGCAGCTCCGCCAGCGTGTGGGTCGCAGCGGCCACGGCCTTGGACCGGTCGTCGCCGGGGAGCAGCTCCAGCAGGTCCGAGCGGAGCACCGCCGTGCACGACGGCTCCAGTCCGACGATCGGCACGCCCGCGGCGGCGTACGGGTGCAGGGCGTCGAGCGTCCGGGTCAGCCGCCGCCGGGCGCCGTCGAGCTGTCCGGTGCTGATCCACGGCAGCCCGCAGCATGCCGCCGCGTCCGGCACCAGCACGTCGTACCCGGCCGACTCCAGCAGCTCCACGGTGGCGGTGGCGGCCGACGGCGACATGGTGTCGGTGAACGTGTCGGCCCACAGCAGCACCTGCCGCCGCGACCGTGCCGGGCTCACGGGCGCCGACGGCCGGTCGGCGCGGCGCTCCCACCAGCGCCGGAACGTCGTCGTCGCGAACCGCGGAGCGGACCGGCGCGAGTCGACGCCGGCCAGGCCGAGCGCGAGCCGCGACAGCCGCGGCCGTCCGAGCACCCAGTTCACCGGCCGCGGCAGCCGCGCGGCCAGCCGGGCCCAGCGCGGCAGCCAGCCGAGCGTGTAGTGCGAGACCGGCCGCAGCCGGCGCCGGTACTTCCGGTACAGCACCTCGGACTTCAGCGCGGCGACGTCGACCCCGGCAGGGCAGTCGCGCGAGCACGCCTTGCAGGACAGGCACAGGTCCAGCGACTCCGCGATCTCGGGGGAGCGCCAGCCGTCCGTGACCAGCGAACCGTTGACCATCTCCTGCAGGACCCGCGCGCGGCCGCGGGTGGAGTCCTTCTCATCGCGCGTCGCCAGGTAGGACGGGCACATGAACCCGCCGGTGGCGGCGTTGTCGGCGCGGCACTTCCCGACGCCGACGCAGCGGTGGACGGCGCGGGTGAGGTCGCCGTCGTCGGCGTGCAGCGCCAGGCCGACGGAGCGGACGGGGCGGGCGGCCGGACGGCGCAGCGCGGCGTCGAGGGGAGCGGGGCGGACGAGAACGCCCGGGTTGAGCCGGTCGCCGGGGTCGAACAGTCCCTTGAACGCGGCGAACAGGTCGAGCATCTCGGGGGAGTAGACGTGGCGCAGCAGCTCGCCGCGGGCGCGGCCGTCGCCGTGCTCACCGGACAGCGAGCCGCCGTGGCGCGCCAGCAGCCGGGCGGCGTCCTCCATGAACCGCCGCAGCGCGCCGGCGTCGTGGTCGAGCGGCAGGTCGAGGCGGACGTGGATGCAGCCGTCGCCGAAGTGGCCGTAGGCCAGGCCCTGGAGGTCGTGCTCGCCGAGCAGCGCATCGAAGTCGCGCATGTACGCGCCGAGCCGTTCCGGCGGGACGGCGGCGTCCTCGAGCCCCGGCCAGGCCTGGCGCCCGCGCGGCGTGCGGCCGGCCAGCCCGGCGCCGTCCTCGCGGATCCGCCAGACGGCGACCGCCTCCGGGCCGGCGGGGAGTACGCGCCAGTCGAGCGCGTGGGCGGCGCGGGCCAGCTCCTCGGCCGCGGCGACGGCCTCCGGCGACGTCGCGCCGGGGACCTCCACGAGCAGCCAGCCGGCGCCCTTCGGCAGGTCGGGCACCCCGCCGTAGTGGCGGCGGACGACGTCGACCAGCCGCGCGTCCAGGCCCTCGATGGCCAGCGCGCCGCGTCCGAGCAGCGCCGGGACGTCGTCGCCGGCCGCCGGCATGTCCGGGTAGCCCAGGACGAGGAGCGCCGGGCTCGAGGCGATCTCGACCAGGTCGATCGTCGCGCCCAGCACCGTCACGCACGTGCCCTCGGTGCCGACCAGGGCGCGGGCGAGGTCCTGCCCGTTCTCCGGGAGCAGGTGGTCCAGCGAGTAGCCGGAGAGCTGCCGGCTGAACCGGCCGAGCTCCGTGCGGATCAGCGCCAGGTGGGAGTCGACGAGCTCCGCGAGGCCGGGCACCGCGGCGAGGCCGCCACGCGCGGCGGTGAACCGCCGCCCCGTGCCGTCGACCACGTCGAGCTCGCGGACGTTGTCCGCGGTGCGGCCGTACGCGAGCGCCCGCGGGCCGCACGCGTTGTTGCCGATCATGCCGCCGATGGTGCACCGCGCCCACGTCGACGGATCCGGGCCGAAGCGCAGGCCGTGAACCGCCGCCTCCCTCTGGACCGTGCCGAGCAGACAGCCGGGCTCGACCCGGGCCACCCGCTCGCGCGGATCGATCTCGAGGACGCGGCCCAGGTGGCGGGAGAGGTCGAGCACCATGCCGGGGCCGACGGCGTTGCCGGCCACCGACGTGCCGCCGCCGCGCGCGGTGACCGGGCTGCCGTGCTCACGCGCGACGTCCAGCGCCCCGAGCACCTCGTCGACGGTGCGCGGGAACACGACGACCTCCGGGACGACCCGGTAGTTCGACGCGTCGGAGGAGTACTCGGCACGGCGCCGCGAGCCGGCGTCGGCGTCGAGGCCGGCCCGGCGGAGGTCGTGGACGAGATCGGCGGTCGGTCGGTGCACCCTGTCCATCCTCGCTCATTGGCGCCTGGTGAGGTGGTATGTAACATGCTAGCTTAGCGTCTGTGGAGCGCTACGGAAGCTACATCGGCGGGCGCTGGGTGGTGGCCCGCGATCATCGCGAGAACGTCAACCCGTCCGACACCAGCGACATCGTGGGCCTGTTCGCGGCGGGCGGCCGCGACGACGTCGACGCCGCCGTCACGGCCGCGCGCGAGGCCCAGCCAGGGTGGGCGGCCACGTCGCCTCAGACGCGGGCCGACCTGCTGGAGGCCGTGGCGGCCCGCATCCTCGCCGACGTCGACCGCCTGGCCGAGCTGCTCGCCCGCGAGGAGGGCAAGACGCGCGGCGAGTCGGAGGCCGAGGTGCGGCGGGCCGCCCAGATCTTCCGGTTCTTCGCCGGCGAGGCGGTCCGGCTGACCGGCGAGACCCAGGACTCCATCCGCCCGGGTGTCACCGTGACGCACCGGCGCGAGCCCGTCGGCGTGGTGGGCGTGATCACGCCGTGGAACTTCCCGATCGCGATCCCGTCGTGGAAGACGGCGCCGGCGCTCGCCTACGGCAACACCGTCGTGCTGAAGCCGGCCGAGCTGGTGCCCGCATCGGTGATCGAGCTCGCCCGCATCATCGACCACGCCGGGTTCCCGCCTGGCGTGTTCAACGTCGTCACCGGGTCCGGCGGAGTCGTCGGCGACGCCATCGTCACCCACCCGGGGGTGGACGCGGTGACGTTCACCGGCTCCGAGGCGGTCGGACGCGGCATCGCGGTGGCGGCGGCCGGCCGCTTCGCCAAGGTGCAGCTGGAACTGGGCGGCAAGAACCCGCTGGTCATCGCCGCCGACGCCGACCTCGACGTCGCGGTCGACTGCGCCGTGAACGGGGCGTTCTTCTCCACCGGCCAGCGCTGCACGGCGTCGAGCCGGCTGATCGTCGACCACGCGGTGTACGAGCCGTTCACCGAACGGCTCCGGGCCCGCATGGCGGCGCTGCGCGTCGGCCACGCGCTCGCGCCTGACACCGAGATCGGCCCGGTCGTCGACGACCGCCAGCTCGACACCGACCTGCGTTACCTCGAGCTGGCCCGCGCGACCCCGGGGGCGTCGGTGCACGGAGGCGACCTCGTCGAGCGCGACACGAAGGGGCACTACCTCGCCCCGGCGATCATCGAAGGACTGGACAACCAGGCGGTCGTCAACCGAGAGGAGATCTTCGGGCCGGTTGCGGGGGTGATCCGAGTGTCCGGGCACGACGAGGCGGTGGCGGTCGCCAACGACACCGAGTTCGGCCTGGTCGCCGGCATCTGCACGACGTCGCTCGCGCTGGCCGACGACTTCCAGCGCCGCTCGCAGACCGGCATGGTGATGGTGAACCTGCCGACGGCCGGCGTCGACCCGCACGTGGCTTTCGGCGGGCGGAAGCGGTCGAGCTACGGGCCGAAGGAGCAAGGGGCTCACGCCCGCGACTTCTTCACCGAGTACAAGATCGCCTACGTGCGTCCCTGACCGGCCGGGTCGGCCGGCGCGGGGTCGTAGGCGGGCGCCGGCTCCGGGCCCTCGATGTCCGGCACCGCGTCGACCAGCCGCTTCGTGTAGGGGTCCGATGGTGTGTCGAGCACGGCCTCCGGCGTGCCGACCTCGACCAGCCGGCCGTGGTGCATCACCCCCACGCGGTCGGCGAACGACCGCGCCAGCGACACATCGTGGGTGATGAACAGGTAGGCGAGGTCGCGCTCGGCCTGGAGATCGGCGAGCAGGTTCATCACCTGGCCGCGGACCGACACGTCCGCGCCGGACAGCGGTTCGTCGGCGACCACGAGGACCGGGTCGGCGGCCAGCGCGCGGGCGATCGCCAGCCGCTGCCGCTGGCCGCCGCTGAGCTCGTGCGGCAGCCGGTCGAGGAACGACGCGGCCGGACGCAGCCCCACCCGCTCCAACAGGTCCGCGGCGTGCGCCCGTCGCTCGGCCGTGGTCCGCAGCCGGCCCAGCGCCTGGAACAGGGCGGACTGCACCGAACGGCGCGGGTTGAACGACGCCGACGCGTCCTGGAAGATCGGCTGCATCGCGGTGCGCACGCCACGCAGCTTCGACACCCGCAGGCCGGTGAGGTCGCGGCCGCGCAGCAGGATCTGGCCCGCGTCCGGCCGTTCCAGGCACAGCGCCAGCTTCGCCAGCGTCGACTTGCCCGACCCGCTCTCGCCGACCAGCGCGAACGACTCGCCGCGGCGGATCGTGAGGTCGACGCCGTCGACGGCCGTGACGTGCGTGACGCTGCCCCGGCGCCGGTACTGCTTGGAGACGCCGCGCAGCTCCAGTACCGGCTCGGCCGTGGTCTCGTTCGTCATGCCGTCACCGCCACGTCGCCGGCGTGCTGCTCGACGAGCCGCCAGCACCAGGCCAGGTGCGTCTCGGCGCCGGAGACCCGCGCGGACGGCGGGAACCGCGTGCCGCACGGCTCGACCTCGACGGGGCAGCGGCCGGAGAACGGGCAGCCCGGAAACTCGACGGCGAGGTTCGGCGGCTGGCCGGGGATCGTCGCGTACCGGCCGTGCTCGTCGCGGACGGCCCGCGCCGACTGCATCAGCCCGTACGTGTACGGGTGGCCGGGACGGCGCAGCACGTCGGCCGTCGGCCCCGTCTCGACCGTGTGCCCGCCGTACATGGTGTAGATGCGGTCGCACATGGTGGCGACGACGGCGAGGTCGTGGCTGATCAGCAGGATGCTGAGATCGAGCGTGTCGCGGATGTCGCGCAGCAGCGCGATGATGTCGGCCTGCGTGGTGACGTCCAGCGCCGTCGTCGGCTCGTCGGCGACCAGCAGCTTCGGCCGGCAGCCCAGGGCGATCGCCAGCAGCACGCGCTGGCGCATCCCGCCGGACAGCTCGTGCGGGAACGACTGCGCGACCTCGGCCGGCAGGCGGACGAGGTCGAGGAGCTCGGCGACGCGGCGGGTGCGGTCGGCGCCGGGATCGTGCTTGGCGACGCCCTCGGCGATCTGCCGGCCGACCCGCACGACCGGGTTGAGGAAGCTCAGCGGGTCCTGGAACACCATGGCCAGCGGGTGGCCGCGCAGCTTCGGCCACTGGCGTGGCCCGAACCGCGTGACGTCGGCACCCTCGACGCGGATGGCGCCGCCGGTGATGTGGGCGACGCCCCACGGCAGCAGCCCCAGCGCGGCCCGCGCCACCGTCGACTTGCCCGATCCGGACTCGCCGACGATGCCGACGATCTCCGAGCGGCCGACGTGCAGCGTCGCACCCTGCAGGGCGTGGACGGTGCGGTCGCGCAGCTCGTAGGAGAGATGGAGGTCCTCCACCTCGAGCAACGGTGTCGCCGTCACGGTGTCACCACCTTCCGCCGGACCCGGCCGGTCAGCCGCAGGCGCGGGTTGAGCGCCGTGCTGACCGCGTCGCCGAGGATGTTCAGGGACAGGACCGTGGCGAAGATCGCCAGGCCCGGGATCACCACCATCCACCACGCCGACAGCAGGTTCTGCTGGCCGTCGTGGAGGAGCAGCCCCCAGCTGATCGTGTCGGGACTGCCCAGGCCGAGGAAGCTGATCGACGACTCCTGCAGGATCGCCTCGGCCACGCCGAGCGCGATCAGCGGCATGACCGCCGGCAGGGAGTTCGGGATCACCTCGCGCAGCAGCACGAGGATCTCGCGGTGTCC
This sequence comes from Jiangella rhizosphaerae, assembly GCF_003579925.1. Lineage (GTDB taxonomy): Bacteria > Actinomycetota > Actinomycetes > Jiangellales > Jiangellaceae > Jiangella > Jiangella rhizosphaerae. The sequence continues at coordinate 58,657 of NZ_QUAL01000037.1, forward strand.
CAGGCAGCGGACCGCGTTCACGTAGTCGAGCTGTTTCACCCGCAGCACCTCGGCCCGGGTCACGCGCGCCGTCTGCGGCCACGACAACAGCGCGATCACGCCGATGATGTTGCCCAGCCCGGGCCCGATCAGCGCGACGATCGCGACCGCGACGATCAGCGTCGGGATGACCTGGAAGAACTCCGACATCCGCATCAGCGCGATGTCGACGATGCCGCCGAAGAAGCCGGCGCAGGCGCCGACGGCGATGCCGACGACGATCGCCATGCCGGCGGCCAGCACGCCCACCAGCAGCGAGATGCGGGCGCCGTACACCATGCGGGTGAGCTGGTCGCGGCCCAGGTGGTCGGTGCCGAACAGGGCGTCCGGCGACGGCGGGTGCAGCGCCTGGCGGGAGATCGCCGCGGGGTCGTCCGGCAGCACGAACGGACCCACCAGGGCGACGAGCACCAGCAGGACGATGAAGACGAAGCTGACCGTCGCGGCCGTGCTGGAGCGCAGCCAGCCCCACCGTTGCTTCCTAGACACGTGCATGGCTGCCTCGCATCCGTGGGTCGATGACCGGATACAGCAGGTCGACCAGCAGGTTCACGAGGACGACCACGACCGCGGAGAACAGGAAGACGCCTTGGATCACCGGGTAGTCGCGGTTCGTGACCGCCTGGACGAACAGGCTGCCGATGCCGGGCCAGCCGAAGACGGTCTCGGTGAGGACGGCGCCGGTGAGCACCAGGCCGAAGTTGAAGCCGATGACCGTGACGATCGGCGGCAGCGCGTTGCGGAAGATGTGCCGCCGCATGACCTCGCGCCGGTTCAGGCCCTTCGCCTCGGCGGTGAGCACGTAGTCCTGGTGCATCGTCTCGAGGATCGACGAGCGGGCGACCCGGGCGACCACCGTCATGTAGGCCAGCGTCAGCGTGATGCCCGGCAGCACCCAGTGCCAGACGTAGTCGCCGACGACGCCGAACGCGGTATCGGAGCCGGTGATGCTCAGCATGCCGGCGACGGGGAACCAGCCCAGCTGCACGGCGAACACCAGGACCAGGAGCATCGCGAGCCAGAAGACCGGCACGGACTGGCCGGAGATCGTCACGACGGTGACCAGCGTGTCCAGCCGGGTGCCGGCCCGGCGCGCGCCCAGGACGCCGAGGAGCATGCCGAGCAGCGAGGCCAGCACCAGCGCCGGCACCATGAGCAGCAACGTGTTCGCCATCCGGTCGAGGATGATGTCGAGCACGGGTGCGTTGTGGGCGAACGAGAAGCCCAGGTCGCCGCTGGCCAGGCTCGTCAGGAACAACCAGAACTGCGTCGGCAGCGACTGGTCCAGGCCGAACCGCTCCCTGATCTGGTCGGCGTAGCCCGGCGGTGCGGGGAACTCGCCGATCATCGCCTGCACCGGATCGCCGGGAGCCACCCGGGTCAGAACGAACCCGAGCAGCACGATGCCGAGCACCGTGGGCACGGCCCAGGCCAGCCGCACCGCGGCGTATCTCACCATGGCGACCCCTTCCGGCCCGGACGGACGACCCGCCCGCTGGTGGCCGTGGTCATCCGACCCAGGCCTCCTGCCACTGGCCCCAGTTGGCGGCGTACCAGACGCCGTTGACGTTCGGCGCGTGCGCGTCGTTGAGCTTGGTCTCGATGAGCGGCATCACCGGCAGGTCCTCGGCGAGGATCTCCTGGACCTGGCGGTACGGCTCGGCCCGCTCCTCCTCGGTCGTGCCGGACCGGCCCGCCGCGAACAGCTCGTCGACCTCGGGGTTGCTGTACCCGCTGGCGTTGCCGAACGGCGTCCCGATCGAGGTGGACACGTAGGCGCGGGCGATGCCGAGCGCCGGGTCCCAGTTGGTCGTGTAGGACTGGATGTAGAGGTCGAAGTCGCCGGGAGCGGTGAACGCCTGCTCCGTCGCCACCGAGGCCTCGGGTGCGGACACCTGCGCGTCGACGCCGATCTCCAGCAGCATGCTGCGGATGGCCTCGGCGACCTCCTGGAAGCGGCTGGCGCCCTCGGCCAGGATCGTCAGCGAGAACCGGCTGTCGCCCCGCATCGGGTAGCCGGCCTCGTCGAGTGCCTTGCCGGCCGCCTCGGGGTCGTACGGATACAGCTCGTCGAAGTCGACCTCGTCGTTGTAGGCCCACTCCAGCCGCGAGTCGAACGGCGCCCGGGCCACCTCGCCGCCGCCCTGGAACACGTTCTCCAGCAGGAACTCCCGGTCGATCGCCATCGCCAGCGCGTGCCGCACGGCCGGGTCGCCGGTGATGTCGCGGGTGGTGTTGAAGAACACCTGCGTCATGTTCGGGGCGAACGAGTCCGGGTGCGCGAGCGCCTGGTTGCGCTGGACCAGCGCCTGGACGTCGGTGGGGGAGATGACCTGCGAGGAGATGTACTGGATCTCGCCGGCCGCGAGCGCGAGCGTGGCCGACTGGGCGTCCGGGACGACCCGCGCGACGACCGAGTCCAGGTACGGACGGTCCTCCTGCCAGTAGTCGGGGTTGCGGGTCAGCGTCCACTGGCTGCCGCGGCTGACCTCGTCGAGCACGAACGGGCCGGTGCCCACCGGCTGGTCGATGGAGGCGGGGTTCGTGAGCGGGTCGGTGCCCTGGAACACCGACGCGGGCAGGATCCAGACCCGCGTGAGCGACAGCAGGAGCGGCCCGAACGGCTCCGTGAGCGTGATGACGACGGTCTTCGGGTCGGAGTCGTCGATCGACTCGATCACCGAGGCGGCCTGGGCGAACGGCGCGAACATCGGCGCCGACACCTCTTCGATGGTGTACTTCACGTCCGTCGACGTCAGCGGGTCGCCGTTGCTGAACGTCGCGTCGACGAGGTGGAAGGTGTAGGTGAGGCCGTCGTCGGAGATCTCCCACGACTCCGCCAGCACCGGCTTCGGCTCGGCCGCCTCGTTGTCGAAGTAGACGAGCGGCTCGTAGATCATCGTGCCGATCTGCTGGGTGGGGCCGTTCGTGGTCAGGTTCGGGTTGAGCGGACTCGGATCGCTCTGGATGCCCAGGACGAGCGTCCCGCCGGTGACCGGGTCGCCGCTCTCGGCGTCGGCCGCCCCGGTGTCCGGGCCGCTGGTGTTCTGACACGCGGCGAGGACGACCGCGATCAGGGCGGCGGCGGCCGTGACGAGGCGGCGGGCGGAGCGCGGTCGGGGACCGTGACCAGAAACCGGGCGTGTGACCATGGCGGCGCCCTCCGGTGGCCTAGTGATGAATGTAACATGTTATCTCGCTTACTGTTGTGGCGTTCTCGGCCGCTGTCAAGGCATCTGACCCTATTTTCGAGCCGATTCGCATGTAACATGTTACGAACGCTGGCCGAGAGTGCGGAGGAGACGTCGCATGGACCGTCGAGTCGCCACCGGGCTGATCCTGCCGAACCGGGGGCCGATGATCGGGGCGACCACCGTCCCGGAACTGCTGGACCTCGCGGCCGCGGCCGACGCGTCCGGCTGGGACTCGGTGTGGGTGGGCGACAGCATCCTCGCCAAGCCGCGGGTCGAGGCGCTGGTGATGCTGAGCGCCATCGCCGTGCGCACGACCCGGGTGTCGCTGGGAGCCGCGTGCCTGGCCAGCACACCGTTGCGGGACCCGATCCTGCTCGCGCACCAGTGGGCCAGCCTCGACCACCTCTCCGGTGGGCGCACGATCTTCGTCGCGTGCCAGGGTGGCGGGCCCGGCATGGGGGAGTTCGACAACGAACTGGCGAACTTCGGTGTGGAGCGGTCGAGCCGGCCGCGCCGGGTCGAGGAGGCCATCGAGATCCTCCGCCGGCTCTGGTCCGAGGACGACGTCGACTACGACGGCAGGTTCGCCTCGCTGCGCGGCGTCACCATCCGGCCGCGTCCGGCACAGCAGCGGATCCCGGTCTGGATCGCGGCCAACCCCGACCTGAGCAAGGCCCGCAACGTCGCCACGGCGTTCGGCCGGGTCGCCCGCTACGCCGACGGCTGGCAGGTCACCCACACCCGCGCGGCGGACGTCGCCCGCGCGCGCGAGATCATCCAGGAGCACGCCGACGCGATCGGCCGCACACTGCCCGCCGGCTTCGAGGTCTGCGTCTGCATGAACATCTGCGTCGACGACGAGCGCGAGAAGGCCTTCGCCGAGGCCAAGCGGTTCCTCGACGCCCACTCACGCACCTCGTACACCCGCGAGTTCCTCGAGACCTGGGTGGCCGCCGGGCCGCCGGAGACGTGCGCCCAGACCCTGCGCGACTACATCGACGCCGGTGCCACCAGCATCCTGCTGCGGATCAGCAGCTTCGACCAGCGCGGGCAGTTCGAGCGCATCACGGAGTCGGTCCTGCCGCACCTCCCATGATCATCGGCGATCGACCCCATCATGACGTGGTCGATCGCCGATGATCATGGGAGTCGGGGAGTGGGGTGACCGCCCCGAGGTCGAGGACGTCGACGTCGCCGAGGGCGTGGTCGAGCGGGGTCGGGGCCGGCGGCGACGGGTCGCGGCCGCGCAGCGCGTCGGCCAGGCGTTCCCGGAGCCTCCGGTGCGGTGGCCGGGCCTGTTGCTGACGGGTGGCGGCGGCGGACTCGGTGATGTGCGCGACGAGCTCGGCTCCGCCGTAGGCCTTGGCGACCAGCAGCGCGCCCTGGAACGCAGCCGGGCCGCCGGAGCAGGTGATGAGCCGGCCGTCGACGACCAGGCGCTCGGGCGACGGGTGCGCTCCGTAGTGCTCGAGCAGCGGACCGGCCAGCCAGTGGGTCGCCGCGGTGGCGTCGTCGAGCAGGCCGGCCGCGGCGAGCAACGCCGTGCCCGTCGAGCTCGCGAGCAGCCATCGCGGTGACACCCGGCGCAGCCAGGCGGCGATCTCAGGGTGCCGGTCGGCTCCGACGCCGCCCGGCACGGCGACGATGGCGGGTGCGTTGACCTCGGCGAAGGTGGCCTCGACGACCAGGACGCCGCCCGGGCCGGGCACCTGCCCGCGGGCGCTGCCGACGACCACGGTGCGGAACTCGGGGATCTGCGACAGTACGAACCGGAAGATCTCCGCCTCGTCGATGGAGACACCCGTGTAGGCGACGATCGCGGTGGTCGAGCTGGCATCCATGACAACTCCTCGTCACACCCATCATAGGCGCGCGTCGAGGGGGCTGCTCGCGGCTACCGGCCGCGCGCGGCGGCACGCTGCTGGATGAGCTGCGCCACCACCCGCTCGGAGAGCTCCAGCCCGCCGGGCGACGGCTCGAGCGCCGGCTGCTGCCGGTCGTCGCCGTGGATCTCGCGGTGCAGGCGCTCCATGTCCTCGTCCAGCTTGGCCGCCGTCGTCGCGGCCTCGCGCAGGCTGACCAGCAGCGCGTCGGGCACGTGCTTGTCGTACTTGTAGTAGATCTTGTGCTCCAGGCTGGCCCAGAAGTCCATCGCGATGGTGCGGAACTGCACCTCCACCGGCACCGGCGTCGGCCCGTCGGAGAGGAACACCGGCACCTCGACGATCGCGTGCAGGCTGCGGTAGCCGTTGGGCTTGGGGTCGCGGATGTAGTCCTTCACGGCCACGACGTCGATGTCGCGCTGGCCGGTCAGCAGGTCGAAGACGCGGTAGGCGTCGGAGACGAACGAGCAGGTGACGCGGACTCCGGCGATGTCGGTGATCTGCTCGCGGATGCGCTCGAACGTCGGCTCGCACCCCTTGCGGCGCACCTTCTCGAGCACGCTCTCCGGCGTCTTCAACCGCGCCGAGACGTGCTCGATCGGGTTGTAGACGTGGACGGTGCGGAACTCCTCCTGCAGGATGCGCACCTTGGTGGTGATCTCGTCCATGCCGAACTTGTACGACAGCATGAACCGGGAGAACTCCTCGCGCATCTGCCGGAACTCGGCCAGGAACTCGGGGACCTCACCTGCCGCCGGGACCTCGGGATCGTCGTCGGCACTCACCTGCGCTCGTTCGTCCATCGCTGTCGATCGTATGCGAGCCGGCGCCGCTGTCCGTCGTCCGTTCCTCTGTACCTGTCGGTCAAGCGCCGCGGCTGGCTGTGACGCGCGGGCGGTGCGCCGCTGATGAAGCCGGCGTCGGTGGACTGCCGCGACGACCTGTCCACGGATTGCTGCGATACCGGCAGCTGCTGACGGGCTTCGACGGTCCCGACGCCCGGTCGGGACGGGGGGTCTGTTGCGGCGTGGAGACGCTGATGCCAACCTTCGGCGTCCGTGTCTACACGCCGACATCGAACCCCTCGATTCCCGGCGACCTCGACGGCGCGTTCGAGCGGGTGCAGGCGGGCGACGCCGACGTGGTGCAGGAGCCGGTCGAGCAGCCCTACGGGGTCCGCGACTGCGCGGTCCGCGATAGCGCCGGCAACCCGATCCGCATCCAGGAGGCGCCCTGACGAGCGCCGGGCCGTGCCCAACCGATCAGGAATCGAGAAGGCTCGCAGACCCGGCCGACGCCGAGGCCGCCGACCGCTTCTACTCCGCCGCGTTCGGCCTGGCTTCGGCCGGAGGTACGTCGAGTTCGGCACCAGCCCCGTCGCCCTCACGTTCGACAAGTGCGACGCCCTCGCGAAGGTCGCCGGGCTCCCCGCCGAGGTCGGCGGCGCGCTGAGGCGGTCCTACTTGTCCTTCTCGGCGGCGGCCAGTGCGGCGTCGACGTCCAGGGCGGTGACGGCGTCGATGACCTGGTCGAGCGCGGCCGCCGGCAGGGCGCCGGGCTGGGCGAAGACGAGGTGGCCCTTCTTGAAGGCCATGAGCGTGGGGATCGACGTGATCTGCGCCCACGCGGCGAGGTCCTGCTCGGCCTCGGTGTCGACCTTGCCGAAGACGATCTCGGGGTGCTGCTGCGCGGCCTGCTCGTAGACCGGCGCGAACATGCGGCACGGCCCACACCAGTCGGCCCAGAAATCGACCAGCACGATCTCGTTGTCCTCCACGGTCTGCGCGAAGGTCTGGCTGGTCAGTGTGGTGGTGGTCATGGGGATACAACCCCGTCGGGGGAGGTCCGCATTCCCGCCGCCCGGAGCGGTGCGTGGGCGAACGCGGCCACACCGGCGGCGAAGGGGACGCGTGCCTCGAAGCCGAGCGCCGCGGCGGCCCGGGCGGGAGAGGCAACGACGTGGCGGACGTCGCCGAGGCGGTACTCGCCGGTGACGACGGGCGGCGGCGCGGCCGGCCCGAACGCCCCGCACAGTGCGGTCGCCATCTCGAGGATCGTGTGCGGCTCACCGCTGGCGACGTTCAGCGCGCCGCTCCAGCCCGATCCGAGGGCCAGGACGTTGGCCCGGGCGACGTCGCTCACGTGGACGAAGTCGCGGAGCTGGCCGCCGTCCTCGAAGACGCGCGGCGCGGCGCCGCCGGCCAGGGCGCTCCGGAAGAGGCTGGCCACGCCCGCGTACGGCGTGTCGCGGGGCATCCGGGGCCCGTACACGTTGTGGTAGCGCAGCGCACAGACGGCGGCGCCGGTCTCGCGGCCGTACACGAAGGCCAGGTGCTCGGTGTGCAGCTTGGTGGCGGCGTAGACGTTGCGCGGATCGGCCGGCGCGTCCTCGTCGACGTGGTCCCACGACAGTCGCGCGCCGCAGTGCGGGCAGGGCGGCTCGAACCGGCCGGCGTCGAGATCGGCGACGGACCGGGGCCCGGGAGCGACCTGGCCGTGCCGAGCGCAGCGGTACCGGCCCTCGCCGTAGACGACCATCGACGACGCGACGACGAGGCGGCCGGCGAACCGGCGCCGCCACAGGGCGCGCAGCAGCACGGCGGTGCCGAGGTCGTTGTCGGACACGTAGCCGGCGACGTCGTCGAGGTCGACGCCCAGGCCGACCCGGGCGGCCTGGTGGCAGACGGCGTCGACGTCGCCCACGGCGTCCGCGACGGCGTCGGCGTCGCGCAGGTCGGCCACCCGCAGGTCGACGCCGGCCGGCAGGGGCGGCGGCGAGTCGTGGGCCACCAGTGAGTCCAGCACGACGACCTCCGCGCCGGCCGCCGCCAGCTGATCGACGACGTGCCCGCCGATGAACCCGGCGCCGCCGGTCACCAGCACCTTCATCAGAGCCTCCTCACCAGGGCGAGCGCAGGACGGCCTGCAGGACGACGGCGACGGCGACCTGGGCGGCCAGCCATCGCCGCGACGGCGCCAGCGCTCCGCCGGCCAGCAACACCAGCGGCATGAACGGCTGCCAGATCCGCTCGGTCTCCGCCAACGACAGCCCGGACAGGTCCGCCAGCAGCACCGCCGCCAGGCCCGACCCGACCACGAGCCAGGAACGCCGGTCGCGCAGCCGGGCCAGCCCGGCCGCGGCCGCCGGGCCGACGGCCAGTGCGAACACCGCGAGGTTGGCCAGCAGGAAGTACTCGTAGGGGCGCTCGGCGCCCACGCCGGCGTAGTACCGCACACGGGTGGCGGCCAGCCCGTCCAGCCACCAGAACCCCCAGAGCAGCGGCAGCGCCACGACGACGGCGCCCGCCCCGGCCGCGACGGTCAGCACGTCCGCCCGGCGCCGCCACAGCGCGACCGCCGCGATCGGCACCGCGAGCAACGCGGCCCCGTAGGAGAACAGCAGCGCCAGCCCGAACAGCGCACCGCCGGCGCCAGCCGGCACCCAGCGCGACCGGCCGGCACGGCCGGTCGCGACCACCACCAGGGCGACGCCCCCCAGCGCCAGGCCGCCGAAGACGACGTCGGCGTTGGTGTGCCAGACGGCCGCCGGTGCCAGCGCGACGAACGCAGCGGCCCGGTGGGCGAACCGCTCGGACACGACGTCGCGGGCGATCACCAGCGCGGCGACGGCCGCGGCCGCGACGCCCGCCATCGCCAGCGCCGTCTCCCACCACGAGCCGGACAGCCCGGCCCGGGCCGACAGCCACAGCGTCAGCACCAGTCCCGGCGGGTGGGCCTGCAGATGGACGGGGACGGCGTCCTGGTGCTCGACGTACGTGCGCAGGAACGCCGCCGGCCCGCCGTGGTCGTCGACCAGCCCGACGTGCCGGCCGTACGCCTGCCCGATGTCGGCGAACCCGCGGGCACCGTCGACGGCGGCCAGCGCCAGGCTCCAGGCCGCCGCCGTCACCGCCGCCGCGCCGAGCACCCGCCGCCACGGCCACCGCGCCGCGAGGCCCGGCAGCACCAGCACGG
>NZ_QUAL01000039.1 GCF_003579925.1 Jiangella rhizosphaerae
TCGGCGAGGGCTTTGGTGGGGCGGTAGCGGGTGCGGCCGAGGTCGAGCAGGTGTCCGGTGCCGTCGGTGCGCAGCCAGGTCCACACGCCCTCGGCGGCGAGGACCTTGGCGGCGTGGGCGGGGATGGGCCCGTACCCCTCGAGCTCGCCGGGCTGGTCGCTGAGCCCGATCGCGGTGGCGAACGGCACGGTGATGTGCACGGCGATCGGTCGCCGCCGCGGCGGCGGGGTGCTGGTGCTGGATGGTGCCGGTGGTGGCTGGCCGGCAGCGGATGCTGCGCCGCCAGACCTAGCGTCCGCGGCCGGGTTGTCGGCGGAGCCGGCCGTTCCGGCGGACGCCCGGTGGGCGGAGTTGCCGGCAGAACCGGCCACTCCGGCCGGGTGGCCCAGCGGATCGGTGACGCCGGCGCCGCGACCGCCCGGGCGATCGACCGAGCCACCGGCAGGGCCAGCCGCCCCGGCGGACGCCCGGTAGGCGAAGTCGCCGGCAGAAGCTGTCGCGCGGCCGGCCGCGCCGCCGGTGGTCTGGTAGGCAGAATCGCTTGCAGAACCAGCCACTCCGGCCGCGTGGGCCAGCGGGGTGGTGGCGCCGTCGGCGCAGGCGGTGAGGGCCGCCCAGCCCAGGTCGGCCAGGGCGTCGGCGCGGCGCTGATCCTTCGTCCGCGCCGGCACCCCGGCGGCGGCGTCGGCACGTTTGGCGTCCGCGGCGGCCGCGTTCAGCGCGGTGTCCAGGGCGGCGGCGTCGGCGGCGGGCAGCCGCGCCTCCAGATGCGCCATCCCATNGGTGTCCAGGGCGGCGGCGTCGGCGGCGGGCAGCCGCGCCTCCAGATGCGCCATCCCATCCGACGCGGGGGTGATGGCGACATAGCGGCGCTCACGAGCGGCCTCGTACCGGTCCGCCGCCTCCACCGGGGCCAGCTCATGCAGCAGCTGATTGATCAGCTTGCGTAGCGCGACCGAGTCCAGGAACGGCGCCTTGGGCAGCACGGCCGCCTCCACCCGCCGGCGGACGTCGGGGTCTTGGCCGCCGAGCTCGTCGGTGATCACCCGGGCGCGGCGCAGATCGATCGTCCCGGCCGACAACGCGGCGTGGGTGTCGGGGAAGTCCTCCACCAGTTGCAGGGCGTGGCCGACCTGGTTCTCCGCCTGCTTGGTCGTCACCTGGCAGCGTCCGGCGAGCGTCATCGCGGTGTTCGTCACCGGGTTCACCGACCGGTACCCCGTCTCATCGGGGCGCATCTCCGCCCGGGAGGCCAACTGCGCGGCCGCGCCCGCCTCGAACCCGGCGACCCACGCGGCCAGCCGCGCGGACGCCGCCACCGCCTCCACCAGCTCGTCAGCCGTAGCGGCCGCCGGGTCGAACGCCGCCAGCCGGGCGGCCAGCTCCGGCCCGGCCGGCACCTGATCGATGTCGAAGACCGCGACAGCGGCCTCGCCGCCGGTGCACAACTGTTCCAACAGGGCCGGGTCGATGTCGGCGACGCTCGGGTCATCACACGGCGACGCCGCCATCCACTCCACGGGCGGAGCAACCTCCGGCGGCGGAGCAGTCAGCAGCGCTTCTTCGAACATGCAAATGATCTTAGACCGACCCACCGACAACGTCGGGACAGCAGGTCAGAGGGTCAGCTCAGCGCCGCCTCATCGACCCACAGCTCGGCATCGCGGCACTCGTGCACGAGCGTCGCCGGCCAGTCGGGGTCCCAGCCGGAGGCGGCGCGGATCCGCCGGACGCTGGCCGCCTTCGCCGCGCCGGTCGCGACCAGGCGGACCCGCCGGGACAGCCGGACGATCGTCGCCGGGCCGACGCTGACGCCCTGCCGGGGGACGGCGTCGAGCGTGCCCAGGTGGGGGAAGGTGGCGAGGTTGTCGCGCCGGGTGGTCTCGGCGAGGTCGATCACGCGGGTACGGTCGGCGAGACCGGAGCCGGGCGGGTTGAACGCGACGTGGCCGTCGGAGGCGCCGGAGGCCAGCAGGAACAGGTCGATCCCGCCGGCGGCCGCGATCCGGTCGTCGTAGGCGGCGGGGTCGGCCGGGTCGGGCATCCAGACCTCCGTGACGCCGGGCAGCGGCGCGACCGCCTCCGTCCAGGGACGGGCGATGTGCTCCCACCCGAACCGCTCGCAGCTGTGCTCCAGGTCGGTGCCGACGCGGCGGCCGGGGCCGGCCAGGTAGTCGTCCATCATGACGATGACCAGGCGGGACAGGTCGCGCGGCGCCGCCTCCAGCGCGTCGGCCACCGCACGGTACGTCGGCATGAGACTGCGTCCGCCGGGACAGCCGAGCAGGTACCGGCCGCCGGCGCCGTCCAGGTCGGCGAGGATCTCCGCCGCGAGGGCGCGGCCCAGCTCGTCGGCGTCGGCGAACACCCTGGTCGTCGTCATCGCACCACCTCCGGTGTGGCGTCGTGGAAGGTCCGCAGGATCGCGGCGTCGCGGCCGGCGACACCCAGCCGGTCCAGTCCCAGCAGCACGGCACCGGCGACCGGCGGCCCGGTGACGACGCTCGGCTCGAACTCGTCCCACAGCCGCTGGGGCAGCGCCGACAGCAGCCGCCCGGCGGGATCGGCGAACAGGCCGCCGCCGAGCACGAGCGTCCACGCGGCCGCCGAACCGACGGCGTCAGCGGCCGCACGGCGCGCCGCCCGGGCCGAGGCCGCGATCTCCTCGGCCAGGCCGCGGACGAGCGCGCCCGCGACGTCGTCGCCGGCACGCCACGCGTCGAGCACGGCCGGCGCGAGGCCGTCCAGATCGCGGCCGGTCAGCTCGCGCCGCAGCATCCGCTCGGCCAGGACCCCGATCGACGGCACGCCGAGCAGCGAGCGGACGACGTCGCGCAGGGCCGTCGCCGGACCCCGTCCGTCCTCCGCGCGGGCCGCCGCCCGTATGGCCTCGCGGGCGAGGTGGTCGCCGGCGCCGCTGAGGTCGCCGGTCTGCCAGCCCAGCCCGGGGAACTCCACCCGCGCCTCGCCGGCCCGGGCGACGCACTTGAGGCCGGCGCCGCAGACGACGGCCACCGACGGCGCCGACGGCGGCGCGCCCGCGCGCAGCAGCGCCCACGCGTCGTTCGCGACCTCGGCCACGACACCGCGGTCCGCGAGCGCCGTGCGTACGGCGTCGGCCTGGAAGGGCAGGTCGACGCCGGCGAGGTAGCAGCCGCCCACCGCGGCGCCCACGTCGAGGCCGGTCCGCTCGAGCAGCTCGGCGACGGTCGCGGCTGCCCGGTCCGGACTGGTGGCGCTGCCGGGCCCGCGGACCCAGGCGAGCAGCTCGCCGTCGCTCGTCACGACCGCGGCGTCGGTCTTCGAGTTCCCGCCGTCGACGCCCAGGACGAGCGTCACCGCAGCCACGGCAGGTGGTCGCGGTTCGCGGCGAGCAGCAGGTCGGTGAGCTCGTCGGCGACGGCGTACTGCCCGATCAACGGGTGGGCGAGCAGCGCCTTGAACACGCGGTCGCGTCCGCCGTGGACGGCGGCCTCCAGCGCCAGGTTCTCGTACGCCGTGACGTGTGCGATCAGGCCGGCGATCAGCGGCTCGACCGGGTCGACGGGCAGGGGAGCGACGGCGTCCGCCGTCACCGACGCGGGGACCTCGACGACCGCGTCGGCCGGCAGGAACGGCAGCGTCGACCCGTTGCGGACGTTCAGCACGTGCGGCCGCCCGTCGCCGGAGAGCAGCGAGATCATCAGGTCCAGGGCCGCGTCGGAGTAGTGGGCGCCGCCGCGCCGGGTGAGCAGCTCCGGCTTGGCCGCGACGGTGTCGTCGGCGTACTGGCGCAGCAGCTCCGCCTCGATCGCCATGACCTCCTGCGCGCGGACGCCGTGCTCCTGCTGCCGGGCGACGACCTCGTCGTGCGCGTAGTAGTAGTGCAGGTAGTACGACGGCACCGTGCCGAGCCGCCGCACCAGCTCGGCCGGGAGGCCGGTGGCCGGCGCGACCCGGTCGGCGTGCTCGGCCAGCAGCCGCGGCAGCACGTCCTCGCCGTCGAGCCACACCCGGCGCTCCCAGGTGAGGTGGTTGAGGCCGACGTGGTCCAGCGCGACCCGCGCGGGGTCGACGTCGAGGATCCTGGCGAAGTGGCGCTGGAACACCGCGGCGGCGCTGCACAGCCCGGCGACGCGGTCGTGCCCGGCCTGCAGCAGCGCCCGCGTGACGATGCCGACCGGGTTGGTGAAGTCGATGATCCAGGCGTCCGGGTTGGCCTTGCGGACCGCCTCGACGACGTCGAGCATCACGGGGACGGTGCGCAGCGCCTTCGCCAGGCCGCCGGCGCCGGTGGTCTCCTGCCCGAGGCAGTCGCAGCGCAGCGGGATCGTCTCGTCGCTCAGCCGCGCCTGCTGCCCGCCGACCCGCAGCTGCACCAGCACGATCCCGGCGCCGTCGGCGGCGGCCGCGAGGTCGGTGGACGTGGTCACCTCGGCCGGGTGGCCGCCGGCGCGCAGCATGCGGCGGCTCATCGCGGCGAGGGCGTCCAGGCGGTCCGGCGCGACGTCGTGCAGCGCCAGCTCGCCGACGTCGAGGACGTCGCGCAGCCGCACGAGTCCGTCCACGATCTCCGGGGTGTAGGTCGATCCGCCGCCGACGATGGTGAGTTTCATGCCGTCCCCTCGGTCTGCTCGCTGCCGTGTGGCAACGATCCCACACCGCGCGGGCGGGCCGGAAGACGGGGTAGGGAACGCCGCCTACCCGCGCAGGGCGACGCCGGATTCGCCGGTCTGGACGAGGAAGGTGAACGCCTCCTCGAAATACAGCTCGATGGTGTCGGCGTCGTGGGAGAGATAGCCGATGGAGAGGTCCTGGGCGAGGTGCAGCTCGTAGTCGCCGCCGCGCGCCGAGAGCAGCAGGCCGCCGTCGATGGCGGGCGCGAAGACGATCTCGCCATCGTGGAGGACGCGGGCGACGTGCTCGCGGATCGGGTAGCCGTGGTCGGTGGTCTCCTCGACCGCGGTGTACACGTCGGCGGAGAGCAGCAGGCTGTACGGCCCGCCGACACCGGCGAGCCGCAGCGTGGTGAGCGCCTGGGCGACCGCGTCGGGCACCTCGCGGACGTCGGACGGCAGTGCGACGGGCGCGTTGGTGGTGCCGGCGACGATGCCCTCGATGCCGGCCGCCGCGAAGCCGGCGACGATGGCGCGGTCCTCGGCGTAGGCGATCTTCTTCGCGGCGTCCTTCACCGGCTGCCAGTCCGCGTCCTTCGCGCCGCGCTCGACGTCGTCGACGGCCTGGCGGTCGACGGTGAACGGGACGCGCAGCTCGACCACCGGCCGCACCTCGCGGCTGCGCGCCAGTACGCCGTCGCCGGGCCCGTCGAGCGTGCGCAGGTGCCCGGTGCCGACCCCGTGCAGGACGTCGTCGCCGGGGCCGACGACGTCGACGACGCGGCGGGCGGCGACGTACTGGACGAACGTGCGGCGCGCCTCGGCCTCGATGTCGGCCCAGGCGGCGGCCGAGATGGGCGCGAGTTCCCGGTGGAGGTTGTTCATCACGCGTGGCTCCTCTTGAGACTGCCGACGTTCAGGCTGCCGTCGGTCGCGGGCGTCTGGGCGGGCGTCTGGGTGGGCGGATCGGCGATGCCGTCGAGGAACTCCACGGTGGGCACGTAGAACAGCCCGCCGGTGACGGCGACGGAGAAGTCGAGGATGCGGTCGTAGTTGCCGGGCGGCCGGCCGACGAACATGTTGACCAGCATCTGCTCGATGACGTCGGGGTGGGCGGCGTAGCCGATGAAGTAGGTGCCGAACTCGCCGGCGCCCGGCCGCCCGAAGGGCATGTTGTCGCGCAGGATCTCCAGCTCCTCGCCGTCGTCGTCGGTGATCGTGGTCAGCGCGACGTGCGAGTTGCTGGGCTGCTCGGCGTCGGACAGTTCGACGTCGGACAGCTTGCGGCGGCCGATGACCCGCTCCTGCTCCTCGACGGACAGCGCGTTCCAGGCGTCCATGTCGTGCAGGTACTTCTGCACGATGACGTAGCTGCCGCCCTCGAACCCCGGCTCGTCGGAGAGGACGGCCGCGGCCGCGCCGGCGCCGGTCGGGTTCTCGGTCCCGTCGACGAAGCCCAGCAGGTCGCGCTGATCGAAGTAGCGGAACCCCTGCACCTCGTCGACGACGGTGACCGCGCCGGCCAGCCGCCCGGCGATCAGCGCCGCCAGCTCGAAGCACAGGTCCATGCGCCGCGCCCGGAGGTGGAACATCAGATCGCCCGGGGTGCCGACGGCGGTGTGCCTGCGGCCGGCGACCTCCCGGAACGGGTGCAGCCCGGACGGCGGGTCGCCGAGGTCCAGCCGCCGCCACAGGTCGGCGCCGATGCCGGCGACGCAGACCAGGCCGTCCTCGAGCGCGCGGAAGCCGACCGCGCGGGTGAGTCCGGACAGGTCGGCCAGCAGGTCGCGGGCGACCTCTTCGCCGCCGTCGTCGACCGTGACGACGAGGAAGATCGCGGCCTCGGTCAGCGGCTCGAGCACGGGCTGCGGCGTCACGGCGTCGGTCACCGTCGCATTATCGCCCGGCCGGCCCGCCGCCCGCAGGAAGCCCGGACGCACGCGGCGCAATCCATTCGGCGCTGTGTCACGTATCACCGCGCGCGAACACTCATCGTCCACTGAGGGAGATGTCATGTCCGCTACACCCGTCCCGCTCGTCCGGAAGCTCCGGATCGCCCTCGTGCTGCCGCTCCTCCTCGTCGCCACCCTGGCGACGACGGCGGCGGCGCAGGCCGAGCGGAACCGCCCCCTTCCCGTCTCAGAGCTCCAGGTCGGCAGCGAGGTCGTCGCGACGACCGGGCTCCGGCTCTCGGCCATCGGCACGCCCGACGACGGCAGCGGCCGGCTGTTCGTCGTCGACAAGGCCGGCCGGATCCTGGTCTTCCACCCCGAGACCGGCGTCCTCGACCCGCAGCCGCTGCTCGACCTCACCAGCAGGGTCAGCACCGCCGGCAACGAGCGCGGCCTGCTCGGTGTGGCGCCGTCGCCGGACTTCGAGCGGACCCACACGCTGTTCGTCTCGTACACGGCACTCGGCACCGGCGTCGAGAACGGCGCGCTGACCGTCTCGCGGTTCGTCCTCGACAGCGCCGACCAGGCCGTCGTCGACCCGAGCACCGAGGAGCGGGTGCTCCGGCAGCAGCACAACCTCAACTCCAACCACAACGGCGGCGACCTGACGTTCGGCCCCGACGGCTACCTGTACTGGAGCACCGGCGACGGCGGCAGCGCCGACGACCCGCTGTACGGCGCCCAGAACCTCAGCACGCTGCTGGGCAAGATCGTCCGCATCGACGTCATGCGCGAGTGCGACGGCCGGCTCTACTGCATCCCGAAGGACAACCCGTTCGCGCGCAGCTCGATCGCCCGGCCGGAGATCTGGGCGTGGGGCCTGCGCAACCCGTGGCGGTTCTCCATCGACGCGGGTGACGAGTCGATCTGGATCGGCGACGTCGGCCAGAACCGCTGGGAGGAGATCAACCACGTCTCGATCGACGACGACGACCAGCCGCGCGACGGCTGGAACTTCGGGTGGTCCTGCCGTGAGGGCGCGGACATCCACCGCGTCCCCGAGTCCGCCGGCGAGGCGCCCGACCCGTTCATCGACATCCGCTGCAACCCGCGCGCCGAGTACACCGACCCCGTCTTCTCCTACGGCCTGTCGGGCAACGACCGGTGCGCGGTGATGGGCGGTGTGGTGTACCGCGGCGAGGAGTTCGAGGACATCGCCGACGGCACGTACGTCGCGGCCGACTACTGCACCGGCCAGGCTTTCGCCATCCAGGAGCAGCGCCGCGGCCGGCACGCCGCGAACGACGCCGTCGGCATGCTGCCGCCGCGGATCACGTCGTTCGGCGTGGACGACGACGGCGAGGTCTACTTCGTCACCGACGCCGTGGCCGGCGGCACCGGCCAGATCCACCGCCTCACCTTCGCCGAGGCGACGGCGCCCTGACGCCGTGACGGGTGAGGGGCCGCGTCACCGGTCCCTCACCCGTCGCCGTGCGTCCAGCCGGGCCCGGCGCCGCCGCCGAGCGTCAGGTGTCCGGCCGACGCCGGTGCGGCGCGGTGGTGGCGCGGCGTGACGCCCCGCACGCGTTTGAAGGCGACGCTGAGCGCGAACGCGTTGGCATAGCCGACCCGCCGCGCGATGGTGTCGACCGTGGCGTCGGTCTGGCGCAACAGATCCGCGGCCAGCGTGAGCCGCCAGCCGGTGACGTAGGTCATCGGCGGGACGCCGACCAGGCCGGCGAAGCGCCGGGCGAACGCCGCCCGCGAGGCGCCCGTCCGGGCGGCGAGCTCGGCGATCGACCAGGGATGCGCGGGGTCGCCGTGGACCAGTCGCAGCGCCGGGCCGACGACGGGGTCGCCGAGGGCGCGATACCAGCCCGGCGCCGCGGCCTCCGGGCGGGCGAACCAGGCGCGCAGGGTCGCGATCAGCGCGAGGTCGAGCAGGCGGTCGAGCACGACCTGCTGTCCGGGCTCGTCGCGCTCGAGCTCCGCGGCCAGCAGGCCGAGGACGGGTGCGACGGCCGGGTCGCGGGGGACGTGCACGACGGCGGGTAGCGCGGTGAGCAGGCGCGCCCCGATGTCGCCGCCGACCTGGTAGGTGCCGCTGGCGACGACGGCGGCGCCCTCGGGATCGGGCTCACCGGGCCGCCGGCCCAGCGCGTCGGCGGAGAGGTCGGCGCCGTCCACGGTGCGCAGCCGGCCGCCGGCGAGAACCTCGATCGACGGCGCGGTGTGCGGGTCGTCGCCGACGGTGTACGGGCGCGGGCCGCGGATGACGGCGACCTCTCCAGGCCGGATCAGCACCGGCTCGGCGTCGTCGGGGACGATCCAGGCGTGCCCGCGCAGCACCGTGGCCAGCGCGAGCGCGGCACCGTCGGCGATGCGTAGCGCCCACGGCGGTTCCAGCACCGCCCGGCAGAACTCCGCCGAGCGGGCGCGGACACCGTCGAGCACGTCGGCGAGGGCATCCATGACGGCAGCCTAGACGATGAGACATGCAATCGCCGACGTCAGATATGGATCGTCTCTCCTCACGCCACTCTACTGGAGGCATCGGATTCCGACAGAGAGGAGAAACCGATGTACGCCATCACCGGGATCACCGGCCACGTCGGCGGATCGGCCGCGCGCGAACTGCTCGCGGCGGGGGAGCAGGTCCGGGCCGTGGTCCGCGACCGCGGCGCCTTCGTCATGCTGCCGACCGTCCCGACCGGCACCGACGACGACCACCGGCGGCTCGCGGACTCGATCGCGGCGGCGGTCGCCGGCAGCGGTGTCCTGCACGTCGTCATGCTGTCGTCGGTCGGCGCCGACCTCGCGGAGGGCACCGGGCCGGTCCGCTGGCTCCACCACCTCGAGAACGGCCTGCGCGCCACCGGGGTGGTGGTGACGGCGATCCGGTCGCCGCACTTCCAGGAGAAGGCCGAGGCGGTGCTCGGCGCCGTCGTCGAGCAGGGCGTCTATCCGGTCTTCGCGTCGTCCGCCGACGTCCCGATCGAGATGGTCGCCACCCGCGACGTCGGCGCCGCCGTCGCCGCCGCGCTCAGGCACCCGCCGCTGGCCTCCGTGGTCGTCGGCCTGGACGCGCCCCGCTACACCGAGCGGCAGGTCGCTGCGGCGCTGGGCAGGGTGCTGGACCGGCCGCTGGAGGTGGTGACTCTCCCGCGGCCGGCCTGGCCGGACGTCCTGCGCGACGCGGGGGTGCCGCCCGCGCTGGCCGCCGAGCTGATCGAGCTCTACGACGCCGAGGAGCGCGGCCTGCTGCGGCAGCGTGGCGACCGGCGCCAGCCCTGTGCGACCCCGGTCGAGGAGACGCTGCGGGAGCTGGTGGCCGAGGTCGTCGCCACGTCGTAGGACCGTAGAGTGGCGGGGGCGTCTCGTGTGAGGGAATCGGTGTGAGTTCTGCGTTTCGGTGGTTCCGGGTCGCCGCGGTGGCCGAGGGCATCTCCTGGGCCGGCCTGCTGGCGGGGATGTTCTTCAAGTACGTCGTCGTCGAGAACGAGATCGGGGTGCAGATCTTCGGCCCGATCCACGGCGGCATCTTCCTCGTCTACCTCGTCACGGTGCTCGCCGCCTGGCGAGCCGAGCGCTGGAGCTTCACGACGACGATGCTCGGCCTCGCCTCGGCGATCCCGCCGTTCATGACCGTCTGGTTCGAGCGTCGCGTCACCCGCGAGCGCGAGCCCGCGCCGGTGCCGCAGTAGGTGGCCCGGCCGCCGCTGATGTCGTGAGCACGGCTGTCATGCGCGCGTTCGTGCTGACCGGTCCCGGGGAGGGATCGGTGCAGGAGGTGCCGCCGCCGGTCGCGGCGCCGGGCGAGGTCGTCGCTGGTCGAGCCCGGCGGCCGGGTCGTCTACATCGGGCTGTCGGCCACGCCGAGCACCCTCGACACCCGCGCGGTGGTCCTCGCCGACCCCCGGCTGCCGTGACCCCGGCCGTCAGCGGGTCTTGATGACTCTGGCCGGCACGCCGGCCACGACGCTGAACGGCGGGACGTCGCGGGTGACGACGGCACCCGCGGCGAGCACGCTGCCGGAGCCGACGGTCACGCCGGCGACGATGGTGACCCGCCCGGCGATCCAGACGTCGTCCCCGACGGTGATCGGCGCCGCCTCGAGGCCCTGCGCGTGGATGGGCCGGTCGCGGCCGGCGAAGACGTGGTTGGCGCCGATCAGCATCGCGTGCGGCGCCACCCGGACGCCGCTCCCGAGCGTGACCCGTCCGCCCGGGTAGCCGACGATGACGGCGTACGCCTGCGCCGAGCAGTCGTCGCCGAAGGTGACGTCGCCCTGGACGACGGCGCCGGGCGCGATGAGGCAGCGCTCGCCGAGGACGATCCGGCCGTCGCGGGGATGGATCCGCGCCTCCGGGTGCAGCAGGCACGACGCCGGCGCGGTGACGCCGTCGTGGCGGCGCGCCCTGGCGAGCCCGGCGCGGGCGACCAGCCGGCTCGCCGGCGTGGTGCGCGAGGGCTGGCTCGCGCCCCGGTCCAGCCACGACCACACGCTCATCGTGGCGTCGCCACCTCGACGAGCACCGCGTCGGCGCCGGGCAGCGCGTTGGCCAGCACGCGGTCGCCGGACGGGTGGAAGACCGGGTGGTGGTCGGTGCTCAGCGGCGTGCGCCCGCCGGGGTGCGTCGCGCCGCGGAACTTCGGCAGCTCCGTCCGTGCGACCTCCGCTCCGGTCGATCGGGACAGGAACACGACGGCGCCGCCGGTCGGCGTGGCCTCGTCGGTGACCAGCAGGTCGGGGTCGGCCGGGCTCGCCGACGGGTGCCCGCCGCTGTCGTGGTCGCTGAGCTTCCGGTACTCCGTACCGTCGTGACGGACCTCGGCAAGGCACATGCGGTCCGGCCGGTCCGGATCGGGCCCGTACCCGATCAACCGGTCGCCGTCCGGCTGCCACGACCAGTGCACGCCGGGCACGCCGAAGCTGAGGTCGACGGCCGGCCGGACATCGCTCAGGTCGGCCCGCGCCGTCATGACGTAGCCGACCTTCGGCTCGCCGCGGCTGTACGTCGCGAGATGGTTGCCGAAGTAGAACAGCAGCCGCGAGCAGTCCGGACTCCACCGCACGCAGTACGTCATCAGCGACAGCCCGCCGTCCTGGTCGCGGTCGGCGGCCAGCAGGCGCTCGCGCTCCGGGTGCTCGTCCAGAACCTGCTGGACGGTCAGCACGAGGTCGCTGCGCCCGGCGTCGAAGTCGTGCGCGAACAGCCCGTGCTGGTCGCGCTTCCGGAACGGGACGGGCGACGCGTCGGCGCGGTAGACGCCGTCGCCCGCCCCGGCCGCGTGCAGCATGCCGAGCAGCGCCGACAGCAGCGGGGCGTCCCCGGGCGGCGCGCCCTCGAGGTCGCCGTCGAGGACGGCCTCGGCGCCGGTGGCCAGCTCGCGCCGCACCACCTGCGGCCGTTGCAGCGTGCCGCGCGTGTAGTAGACGAAGCGCGCGTCCGGCGACCACGTCTGCCACCGGCCGGTGTGCCAGAACGACGCCTCGACCGGCCCGTCGCCGAACCGGTCGAGCACGTCGCCGTCCGCGGACAGGACGAGCACCTCGCCCGTGCCCCGCGACGGGTCGCCGCCGGCGGTGAGAACGCGGCCGCTGCCGTCCGGCGCGTACGGCACGACGGTGTAGTAGGCGTGCACCAGCCACCGGCCGGGCACGGACAGCGTTCTCACCACCAGCGAATCCTCTCAGCTGTTGACGGCGTCGACGGACAGGTCGGACACCAGCGCGAACTCCTCGATCGACGACTCGGCCGGCTGGTCCTCGACCCACGGGAGATCCAGCCGCAGCCGCCTGATGACGTCCTGTGGCTCCAGCCGGGTGTGCGTCAGGTCGAGGTAGTAGGTCGCGGGCCCGCTGGCCGGCGCCAGGTTGAAGGTCAGCTTCTTCTCCTCGTTGAAGGTCCCGTCGTCGACGGTGGTGAAGAAGACGTTCATCCGGCCGGCGGCCGCGCCGTTGGCGACGGTGATCCGGAGATAGCGGTAGTCGCCGGCGTCGAGACCGAGGTTGTCCGGCGTCCTGATCTTCGCCCCGGTGCTGTCGACGTTCGTGACGACGAGGGCGCCGTTCTGCACGCCGGCCGCGCTCGTGTCGTCGACGACGACGCCGCCGAGGCCGGCCTCGAAGTCCCAGCTCCGGCCGACCGTGGGCGCCTCGGTCTGGCTGAGCGTGATCGAGTCGACGTCGATGGTGCCCGCGGCGGCGGTCTCGTCGGGCAGGTCCAACCGAAGCCGGGTGATGGTGCCGGCCCAGGAGGCCGTGTCCGTCACGGGTATGACGATCTCCTGCGGCGAGGTCATGGACGCCGGGACGGTGAAGGGGATGCGCTGGGTGGTGTTCCAGGTCGGGTCCGCGGCGGTGGTGAAGTAGAGCCGGCCCTGTGTCGCGGTGCCCGGGTTACGCAAGGTGATCTTGACGGCCGCCACGGTCGGCGCCGCGATGTTCAGGCCGGCGGGACTGTGCATGTACGAGTCCGCGCAGCTCGGCGTGTACTGCAGCCGCCCGCCGGTGGCGCCGAGCGTGACGCAGTTGACGGCCGTCCACCCCTGCGTTCCGGCCGCGAAGCCCCAGCCGGTGGGCGTCAGTCCGGGAGATCCGAGCGCACGCGGCCCCAGGACGTCCTCGTACTCGATCGGCAGGCCGGAGTTGTTGATGACGGCGGGGGTGCGGAAGTCGCCGGTCACGTCGCTGATCGTGACGCCGGTGGTGCCGCCGTTGACGATGACGCCGGCCCGCACCGCCGCCATCGTGGGGTCGATCACCGTGAGATCACGGACGGTGACACGGTGCGGCTGGTTCGTGAGGGTGCCGAGCTGGATCGGGTGGATGCTGCTCCCCACCGCCGGCCTGACGACGTTCGTGCCGGTGATGGCGATGTCGCGGCCGTGCTCGGCGCGGACCGCCGGGACGGTGATGTCCGTGAACCGGTTGTTGGTGATGGTGAACCCGGTGGCCGACGAGTCGCTGGCGCCGGCGATGGCGTCGCCGCCGATGACGATGGCGCCCCGGTAGTCCTGCCGGATGAAGTCGTTGTCGTCGACGATGAGGTTGGCGTTGATCGGGCCCTCGCCGCCCTTGGTGGCCACGGTGTGCACCAGCAGCCCGGCGGGGGTGTCGATGAACTCGTTGCGCCTGACCAGCACGTTGCGGCCGTGCGGGCGGATGCCGTGGCCGCGGAGGTTGCCGAACTCGTTGTACGTGATCTCCGCCTCGGCGAACGTGGCGTTCGGGTTGAGGATCAGGTCGCCGTCTGACATGCCGGCGATGTTGCTGGTGAAGGTGACGGTGCCGCAGGCGAGGGAAGCCTCGAGGTGACACGTGTCCGACGTCGCCGACACTTCCTTGACGGTGGTCGTGCCGAGGAGCATCCGCGTGTCGAGGTCGTAGATCTCGACCGGGTCGCCCTTGCGGAACACGGAGTCGTGGCCCTCGATCTTGATGGCGGTGTTGACCACGTTGACCTTGTTCTGGACGCCGGGGATCACGCCGACGCCGCCGCGGGAGACCATGGTGAAGTTGATCGCGTCGTCACCGCTGCCCCTGAACACCGAGTGGTCGACGATCAGCTTGCCCTTGTTGTAGGTGGTCAGGTGCACGGCGTCGCGGGTGGAGCTGAGCAGCCGGCCCGGCCCCGGATAGGTCTCGTAGTTCCGCAGCGTCAGGTTCTCCATGCCCGACGACCACAGCCCCATGAAGTTCGACGCCAGGTTCGTCACCCGCTCGATGACGACGTCCTTGTTGCGGCGCAGACTGAGGGTGATGCCGTCGGCGACCGCGGTGATCAGCGCGATGCGCTGGCCCTCGAAGAACGTCGAGCTGGCGATGCTCTCGTAGTACAGCCGGTAGACGCCGTTCCCGAGCGACGTGCGCCACTGGGCCACGTCGTCGTCCGGTTCGAAGAACCGCACCGTGAGCTGGCCCTGGTTGTCCAGCGGGAATCCGAGCACGCCGGAGCTGTTGAACATCGTCGATGTGGGGATGGGATAGCCGGCGTCGACGGTCACGTCGATGTATCCCAGCGCGGCGTTGGACGCGTCGGCGACGGTGAGCTGGGTCCACGGCAGATACTCGTTCGGCCGGTCCAGCCGCAGGTCCTGCAGGGTGATGTCCTCGCTGTCGCGGATGTCGAACGCGTTCAGCCGGTCGCCGAGGGTGAGCAGCTCCGTGCCGCCGGCGTTCTGGCCGGCGCCGCGGATGGTGATCCGGTCCGCGTCGTACAGCTTGAGCGGCGCGTCGAGCCGGAACGTCTCAGCGGGGAACGTGACGGTGGCGGTCCGGTTCGGGTCGGCGGCGGTGTAGGTCTTGGCGGCCGTGAGCACATCCTGGATCGTGCCGGCGGTGGCGCCGGGGGCGATGGGGAAGTCCTGGGTGTCCGCATGCGCGGGCAGGACGGCGGCCGGGCCGGCGAGGGTGGCCGCGGCCAGGGTCAGAGCGGCGAGTACTCGGGCGAGCGGGCGGGGAGATCTCATGCTGACTCCTCACATCTCGGTGCGGACTCCGGTCAGATCGAGCTCCGCGTGCCGCAGGCAGGCCACGTCGTGGCCGGCGGCGACGGTGTCCAGCACGGGCGGGCGGCCCGGCTGGTCGCACAGGCCGGCGACGGCGTGCGGGCACCGCGTGTGGAACCAGCAGCCGGCCGGCGGGTTGACGGGGTCGGGGAGGTCGTCGGAGAGCCGGGTCCGGCGCGTCCGCCGGCCGGGCTCGGGAACCGGCACCGCGGAGAGCAGCGCCTCGGTGTACGGGTGCTTCGGCGCGGTGAAGAGCGTCGCGGTGTCGGCCAGCTCGACGATCTTGCCCAGGTACATGACGGCGACCCGGTCGCACAGCGCCTCGACCACCGACAGGTCGTGGGAGATGAACACGTAGGTGAGCTGGAACTCGTCCTGCAGCTCGCGCAGCAGGTTGAGGATCTGCGCGCGGACGGACACGTCGAGGGCGGAGACCGCCTCGTCGGCGACGACCAGCCGGGGGCCCAGGATGAGCGCGCGGGCGATGTTCACCCGCTGCCGTTGCCCGCCGGAGAACGCGTGCGGGTAGCGGTCCAGGTAGTCCGGTGACAGGCCGACCTTGCGCAGCATCTCGGCGACCCGGTCGGTGAGCTCGGACCCGCGGGCGATGCCGTGGGTGACGAGCGGGTCGCCGATGATCTGGCGCAGCGTCATGCGCGGGTTGAGGGAGGAGAACGGGTCCTGGAAGACGGTGCGCACGTCGCGCTGGTAGCGGCGCAGCGCCCCGCCGGTCAGCCGGGTCACGTCGACGGGATCGCCGTCGCCCGCCCGGTACTGGATCTGGCCGCTGGTCGGCGTCTCGGCCCGGACGATGCACCGGCCGAGCGTGGTCTTGCCGCAGCCGGACTCGCCGACCAGGCCCAGCGTCTCGCCCGGCCGGACGGCGAGCGAGACGCCGTCGACGGCGTGCACCTGACCGGTGGTGCGGCCGAACAGGCCGTGCCGGATGGGGAAGTGCATGCGCAGGTCGCGCACCTCCAGCAGCGGCGGCCGGTCGCCGGTCACGGCCGCCGCCACGGGCTCGGCGACCGGCTCCGGCTCTACGACCGTCAGCGGGAGCGTCCGGCCGTCCGGGCGGAGCGCGTCGTCGTACAGCACACACGCCACCTCGTGCCCGTCGCCGCCGTCCAGCGCCGCGGGGTCGACGGTGTCGCAGACGCCGGCGATCGCGTGGTCGCAGCGGGGGTGGAACGCGCAGCCGGACGGACGGCGCGCGCCGTGCGGCACCTGCCCGCGGACGGTGGGCAGCACCCGCTGCCGGCCCGAGCCCAGCCGCGGCACCGACCGCAGCAGCCGGTGCGTGTACGGGTGCCGCGGGTCGGTGAAGATCTGCTCGGTGCTGCCGTGCTCGACGACTCGGCCGAGGTACATGACGGCGACCTCGTCGGCGATCTCGGCGACGACTCCGAGGTCGTGCGTGATGAACAGCACCGACATGCCGGTGTCGGCCTGCAGCTCGGCGATGAGGTCGAGGATGCGGGCCTGGATGGTGACGTCGAGCGCCGTCGTCGGCTCGTCGGCGATGAGCAGGTCGGGCGAGCAGGACAGCGCCATCGCGATCATGACACGCTGGCACATGCCGCCGGAGAGCTGGAAGGAGTACTCGTCGACGCGCTGCTCCGGCCGCGGGATGTGCACGCGCTTGAGCAGCGCGATCGCCTCGTCGCGGGCCTCGGCCTTGGTCAGCCCGCGGTGCAGCCGGAGCATCTCGCCGAGCTGGTCGCCGACGGTGTACATGGGGGAGAGCGCGGCCAGCGGCTCCTGGAAGATCATCGAGATCTGCTGGCCGCGGATCCGCCGGAACCGCGGGTCGGTGCGGCCGTAGGCGGCGAGGTCGACGCGCTCGCCGCCGCCCGGCGGCTGCCACCAGATGTGCCCGCCGCTGACGTGGCCGGGCGGGTCGACCAGCCCGAGGATCGACCGCGCGGTCACGCTCTTGCCGCAGCCGGACTCGCCGACGAGGCACACCGTCGAGCCCGGCGGGATCCGCAGGTCGACGCCGTCGACGGCGCGCACCAGGCCGTCGCGGGTGGCGAACTCCGTGCGCAGGCCGGACAGCTCCAGCAGCGGCGGCACCGCGGGGCCGGCGGCGGTGAGCGTCGACCCGGTGAACTCCATGTCGGTCACGTGCGCCTCACCGGTACGGGTCGGCGGCGTCGCGCAGGCCGTCACCGACGAAGTTGAAGGACAGCACCGCCAGCACGACGGCGACACCGGGCAGCAGCAGCCACGGCGCGTCGGCCATCGCCCGGAAGTTCTGTGCCTGCTCGAGCAGGACGCCCCAGCTGACGACCGGCGACTGCAGGCCCAGGCCGAGGAAGGACAGCGAGGTCTCGGCCAGGATCATCGCCGGGATCGACAGCGTGAGCGACGCGACCAGGTGGCTGGTGAAGCTGGGCAGCATGTGCCGGAAGATCACCCGCCGCCGGGTGGAGCCGTCGAGCCGGGCCGCCGTGACGAACTGCTCGGTCCGCAGCGAGAGGAACCGGCCGCGGACGACCCGGGCGAGGTCGGTCCAGGCGATGATGGCGAGGATGACGGTGATGGCGAAGTAGCGCTGCAGCGGTCCCCAGTCGCGGGGGAGCGCGGCGGCCAGGCCCAGCCACAGCGGCAGGGTGGGCAGCGACATGAAGAACTCGACCACCCGCTGGATCAGGCCGTCGGTCTTGCCGCCGACGTACCCGGAGATGCCGCCCAGCACGACGCCCAGCACGAACGCCAGCAGCACGCCGACCAGGCCGATGGTCATCGAGACCCGGGTGCCGTGGATGATCAGCGACAGCAGGTCGCGGCCGCGGTGGTCCGCGCCGAGCAGGTACACCGGCTGGTCGGGGTCCTTCGGGCCGAACAGGTGGATGTTCGTGTCGACCAGCCCGAACAGGGAGTACGACTCGCCGCGGACGAAGAAGCCCAGCTCGATCCGGGTACCGGGGTCGACGGTGTGGGTGAGCTCCAGCGTGTCCGGGTCCTGCTCCAGCGTGTAGCCGTTGACGTAGGGGCCCCAGTTCCAGTCGTCGCCGGACGTGTCGACCAGCTTCGGCAGCTGCGGCGGTGCGTAGATGTAGTCCTCGTCGAACCAGCTGGTCGAGTGCGGCGCGAGGAACGAGGCCAGCAGCGCCACGAGGTAGAAGCCGCCCAGCACGACCAGGCCGGCCATGGCCAGCTTGTGGCCGCGGAAGCGCCACCACACCAGCCGCCACTGCGACGCGCGGTCGCGGTCGGCCGGGGCCGGTGCCTGCTCCGGGGTCGGGTCCGGGGTCTGGTCCTCGGGCAGCAACGTCGTCGTCATGGTCTGCGCTCCTCTACCGGATCCCGAGCCGGACCCGCGGGTCCATGCGCGCGAGCAGGATGTCCGACAGCAGGGTGCCGACGACGGTCAGGACGCTGACCAGCAGGATGATCGCCCCGGCCAGGTACATGTCCTGGCTGCGCAGCGCCCGCAGCAGCAGCGGTCCGGTGGTGGGCAGCGACAGCACCTGCGACACGACGATCTCGCCTGACACCAGTAGCGGCAGCACCCAGCCGATGGTCGACAGGAACGGGCTGACGGCGACCCGCAGCGGGTACTTGAACAGGATCCGGGTCTCGCTCAGCCCGCGGGACCGGGCCGCGACGACGTACGGCTTGTGCAGCTCGTCGAGCAGGTTCGCCCGCAGGATGCGGATCAGGCCGGCCGTCCCCGCGGTGCCCAGCACGATGACCGGGATCCACAGGTGCCCGAGCAGGTCGGCGAACCGGGCCAGGCTCCAGGGCGCCTCCTCGTACTCCGCCGAGAACAGCCCGCCGACGTCGGCGTCGAACACCGTCAGCGCGATGTACATGAGGCCGAGCGCCAGCAGGAAGTTCGGGATGGCCAGGCCGAGGAAGCCCACGGTCGTCGCCACATAGTCGCCCCACGAGTACTGCCGGACCGCCGAGTACAGCCCGATCGGGAACGCGACGATCCAGGTGAACAGGACGGTCGACAGCGTCAGCACGATGGTCAGCGGCAGCCGGCTGGACAGCAGGTCGGCGACCGGCTGGTTCCATTGGAAGGACTGGCCGAAGTCGCCGTGCAGCACGATGTTGGAGATCCACGTCCAGTACTGCACGACGATCGGCTGGTCCAGCCCGTACCGCTCCCTGATCGCCTCCAGCTGTGCGGTGTCGACGGTCTGGCCGCTGTCCTCGAGCTGGGACACCAGGGTGGTGGCGTAGTCGCCCGGTGGCAGCTGGATGATCGCGAACGACACGAGCGAGATCGCGAACAGCGTCGGCACCATGAGGCCGAGCCGCCGCGCGACGAACCCCAGCATGGCGAGCGCTCACCTCCTCCCTGGATCCCGGCCCGCTCAGGCCTGGATGAAGTACTGCTCGGGGTTGGTCAGCCCGGTCGACTTCGCCCGGAAGCTGTCCGTCACAGCGGCCGGCACGTTGTGGAAGGAGTTCTTCACGATGCCGTAGCCGGGGCCGGCGGCCACCGTCCCGATGTGGAAGAACTGCTCCGCGGCCAGCCGCAGAATCTCCTTCATGAGCTGTTCCTGCTGGTCCGCCGCCGGCGTCTGCTGCAGCTGACGATAGAGCTCGTACTGCTGCTGCACCTCGGCCGGGGGCGCCTCGCCCTCCGCGCCGCCGGTGGTGAACCACTTCGCCCACAGCTGCGCGTAGTCGGCCCGGTTGCTGACGGGCAGGTACCAGTGCGGGTTGACGATCACGTCGGTGCCGCCGCCGGCCGGCCACACCATCGCGTCGTGCTGGTTGGCCATCCGGCGCTCGTCGAGCAGCGTCCGCTCGATCCCCTCCGGCCGCATGTCGATGCCGACCTCGGCCCAGTAGCCGGCGATCAGGTCGAGGACGTCGGCCTCGTTGGTGACGTTGGCGTGCGAGACGAGGAACCGGATCGGCTGGCCGTCCGGGCCCAGCCGCAGGCCGGAGCCGTCGCGCTGGCTGAAGCCGGCGGCGTCGAGGTGCTGGTTGGCGAGGTCGACGTCGTACTCGGTGTACTGCGTCGCCATCGCCTCGTCGTAGAACGGCGACTCCTCGCGCGGCGCCACCTGCGACGGCGTGCCCTGCCGCTGGAAGACGGTGTCGATCAGCTGCTGCCGGTCGATCGCGTGCGAGAGCCCGATGCGGAAGTCCTTGTTGGCGAAGACCTCCCGCAGCACCGGGTTCTGGTGGGTGAGGTTGAGCATGATCGACATCCGGTTGGCCTGCGACGGGGTGAGCTCGAAGAAGTCGAAGTCACCGTCCTCGCGCGCGTCGGCCAGCAGCGGCTTGTTCGTGGGCGTGTTGAAGTTGCGGAAGTGCATGTCGAAGTCGCCCTGCAGCGCGCCGGCGAGCATGACCTCGTTGTCCTCGATGACCTGGAAGCTCACGCCGTCGAGGTAGGGCAGCTGGCTGCCGTCGGGGTCGACCTTCCAGTAGTACGGGTTGCGCTCCAGCTCGACCCGGGTGCCTTGGCCGACCGCCGTCATGGTCTTCCACGGGTAGATGACCGGAATGTCGGCGTTCATCGTGGCGTCGACCTTCAGCGCGAACATGCTGACCCAGCTGTCCTGGCCCTCTGCGGCCACCAGCGCGTCGACGTCGGGGTTGTGCGCGGCGTGGAACTG
The DNA here is from genome assembly GCF_003579925.1 of Jiangella rhizosphaerae. Classification (GTDB taxonomy): domain Bacteria; phylum Actinomycetota; class Actinomycetes; order Jiangellales; family Jiangellaceae; genus Jiangella; species Jiangella rhizosphaerae. The sequence continues at coordinate 20,594 of NZ_QUAL01000039.1, forward strand.
CTGCAGGTAGTGCTTGGGGACGATCAGCGTGACCGCCTCGGCCAGGGCCGGCAGGAACAGCCCGTTCGGCTCGGCGAACACGAACGTGACCGTGAGCGGGTCGTCGACGCGCAGCGTGGCGGGCTCGCCGCCGCTCATGTAGGGGTTCTTGTCGATGGCCATCTTCGCCGGCAGCTCGGCGTTCAGGATGATGTCCTGGTAGCCGAAGACGAGGTCGTCGGCGGTGAACGGCTCGCCGTCGGACCACTTCATACCCTCGCGCAGGTGGAACGTGTACTCCGTCCCGTCCGCGTTGACCTCGTAGGACGACGCGACGTTGACGATGATCTCCTCGTCGCCCGGCGCGCCGGTCCAGTTCGGCACCCACCGGACCAGGCCCTCGTACATCGTCGCGAGCGCGATGCCCGCCTGGTCGCCGGGGCCGTTGAACGCGGACTGCCAGATGCCGCCGTACTGCCCGATGCGGTCGTTCGGCTCGACGACCAGCGGCTCGACCGGCAGCCGTTCCTCGACCGGCGGCAGCTGACCCTGCTCGACGAGCTCGGCCAGCTGCGGCGCCTCCTTGCCCTTGGCCGACCCGGCCGGGGTCTCGCCCGACCCGCTGCTCGAGCCGCCGGAACCGGAGCAGGCGGCGAGGACGAGCGAGCCGGCCACGGCACCGGCGCCGGCGAGGAACATGCGGCGGCCGAGGACCGGTGGCCGGCGCGGAGTGGTGGGGCGGTTCATCGTTGAGCCTCCTGAGGTGACGGAAGAAGCGAAGCGAGCGGTGCCGGGGCGGGACGGCTCAGCCGTAACGGCCGGGACGCAGTTCGACGGCGGTGACGCCGTGCCGGTGCGCCTCGGCGAGCGCGAGCAGCAGCGGCCCGAAGCTGTGCGGCTCGTCGCGATGGGGGAGCTGCGTCATGTACGACTGCAGGGTGCCCTTCCGGGGACCCGTCCCCGGGCACAGACAGCCCGGGCAGCTGAACTCGGTCGAGAAGTCCGGGTTGACGCAGATCGAGGTCAGCGCGCCGATGCCGCGGCGGAACGCCGGGCCGAAGTCGCCCGCGTCGAGCACTCCGGTGCGCAGCCCGACGCCGATGCCGTAGAGGATCAGCGCGGAGCCCGACGTCTCCTCGTAAGCCAGCGGGTGCGGGATCTCCTGGCGCCACAGCCCGCGGTGCGACTGGTGCGGCAGCAGTGCGTAGGAGAGCGCGGCGAAGCGCCGCTCCACGTCCTCGCGGTGCTGCGAGCTGGCCGGCAGGCCGTCGACCAGTTCGGCCAGCGCGAGGTAGCCCCAGCCGTTGCCGCGGCTCCAGTGGTCCTGCGAGAACCGGTCCGGCGCGACGAAGTTCCGGCACTGGTGCAGCAGCCCGCAGCTGTGGTCGATGAGCGCGTCGTGCAGGCCGACGGCCTGGTGGACCGCCTCGTCGAGGTAGCGCTCGTCCTCCAGCGCCAGGCCGGCGTAGAGCAGGTACGGCGCGGTGGCCATGGCGGCGTCGATCCAGATCTTCTCCGCCGCGGGTTCGGCCGGCAGGACGACCAGGCCGGCGTGGTCGCGCGGCGCGGTCATCATCTCCTCGGCGTACTCGCGGACCAGGTCGGCGCGGTCGGCCATCCGGCCCTGGGCGAGCAGGTACGCCTGCGGGATCCCCCCGATGCGGTAGCTCGGGAAGTTGTAGTGCGGGTGGTCGACCCCGTCGGGGAAGCGGCGCAAGATCTTCTCCGTCCGGGCCCACAGGTCCTCGTCGCCGGCCGCGGCGGCGGTGCGGGCGAGGCCGTAGATCGCCAGCAGCCCGTAGTAGTGCTTGACCTCGGCGACGCTCTCGTAGTGGTCGTAGAGTCCGACGGCGGCGGTGAGCGGTCGCATGGTCGTCATCGGCCGAACGCCTCGAGCTCGATGCTGCTGATCTGCACCCGGGCGGGCGTGCGGAGCACGTACTCGACCGCGTCGACGACGTCGTCGGCCGCCATGAGCGCGGACCGGTCGACCGGGCGGTCGCCCCAGAACGGCGTGTCGACGCCGCCGGGCGCGAGGGTGGTGACCCGGATGCCGCGCTCGCGGACCTGCAGGCCGAACGCCCGGGTGAACATGTCCAGGGCCGCCTTCGCGGTGCAGTACAGCGGGGCCGTCGCGTTGGGCCGGCGCCCGGCGAGCGAGCTCACGTTGACGACCTGCGCGCCGGACTGCGGCTTCATCAGCGGCAGGACGTGCTTGCTGCTGAGGAACGCCGAGGTGACGTTGGAGTGCCAGACGGCGAGGTAGTCCTCGACGTCGGTGTCGGCGACCTCGCCGGGGATCGACCGCCCGGCGAGGTTGACCAGCGCGTCGACGTGTCCCGTGCGGCGGCCGACCTCCTCGTAGAGCCGGGCGACCTGCGCCTCGTCGGCGAGGTCGGCCGGGACCGCCGTGACACGGTCGCCGCCGTCGCCGGCCCGGGCGCCGTCCAGCTCGGTGGCCAGCGCGGCCAGCCGGTCGGCGTCGCGTGAGGTGAGCACCAGGCGCGCGCCGGCGTCGTGCAGGCGGCGCGCCAGCGCGGAGCCGATGCCGCCGGCGGCGCCGGTGACGACGACGACGCGATCGGTGAGGTCAGCCATGCCCGTGCCCTTCAGAAGTAGCCGCCGCGGTCGACGACGTCGCGTGGGGTGGAACCGTCCTCGATCAGCTGCTTGATGCCGACCTCGTCGTGCTTGATCCGCTCGGCCTCGAGCAGCACCGGCACCGCCAGCTCGGCCGGCACGACGATGACGCCGTCGATGTCGCCGAACAGCAGGTCGCCCGGCTCGATCACGACGCCGCCGATGCTGATGGCGTTCTGCCAGCCGGTGATCCGGAACCGGCCGAGCATGCCGCTGGAGCTGCGGTATCGGCTGAAGACGGGGAAGTCCTGGGCGAGCACGCGGTCGGTGTCGCGGACGCCGCCGTCGATGACGGCGCCGCGGCAGCCCTGGCGGCGCGCCGCCATGGTCATGACCTCGCCCCACTGCGCCGACTCGTCGTCGCGGCCGGTCTCCCAGACGCAGACCGCACCGGGCCGGATCGACTCGAGCATCGCGGCGCGCTCGGGCATGTCGTTGACCCCGCCCCGGTCCTTCTCGCCCGCGACGGTGAACGCGAACCCGGCCAGCTTCATCTCGTCGCGCAGCGGGCGGATGTCGTGCGGCAGTGTCTGGTCGACCAGCCCGCGGCCGCGGAGCACGTCGTTGACCGCGCCGGTGAACAGCTGCAGGTACCGCTGGAGCAGCTCGTCGTCGGGGATGAGGGGCGTGGTCAACAGCTGCTCCCGTGGGTCGCGCGGGTGTCCATCAGATGTCCTCCAGGTGTCGGTTCGCGACCGTCAGTATGTCCGCCGCCCGGGCGGCCGGACCATGGACGTGGCACCGAGTATTTGCACGAATCGCCGAGGCGCCGATCGGGCGGTGCAGGTCAGAAGGGTGAACGGGCGTCTTCGAGTGCGTCATTGTGCTGGCGCGTCCTGTGGCCGCCCTCGCATCGGTCCCCGGGGAGTCCTCGGTGAATCAGATAGTCTGATTGCATGGTCACGATGACGGCCACCGAGGTGGCGCGCAACTTCTCGGCGGTCCTCGACGCCGTTGCCGGCGGTGAGACGATCCTCATCACCAGGGGCGGCCGGCGAGTCGCCGAACTCACGGCGACGCCGGCCGCCAACGGTGGGGTCGTGCGCGAGGTTCTTCGGCGTCACGCTCCGGACCCCGGCTGGGCTGACGACATCGAGTCGGTTCGCGACCTGCTGTACGTCGAGGACCGCGGATGAGCCGTAGGCTCCTGCTCGACACCGGCGTGCTCATCGCCGTCGAGCGCGGCGCCCTCTCCATCGAACGGGTCCTCAGCGAGAACGACGACGTCGCCATCGCCGCGATCACCGTGGCCGAGTTGATGGTCGGCGGCGAGCTGGCAGAGGGCGATCACCGGCGGCGCCGGCAGGCTCTCGTCGATGACCTGCTGTCGGCGATGCCCGTCGAGCCGTACGGACAGAACGCCGCTCGCGCGCACGCCCGACTTCTGGCCCACGTCAGACGCGTCGGCAAGCCGCGCGTAGCGCACGAGCTCGTCATCGCGGCGACGGCGGTGGCCACCGGGCGAAGCGTGCTGACGGCGGACGCCGCCGCGAACTGGACGGATCTTCCCCACGTCGCCGCGGTGGCCGTGGCCTGAGCCGGCGAACAGGCCGGCGATCACCGCCGGGTCCCGGGGCCGGCGAGTGTGACGCTGCGGTGCGCGGCCAGGTCGGCGACGTCGAGCGCGAAGACGTGGTTCGTGCGGGTGTGCGGGTCGCCGGCGGTCACGAGCAGGTGCCGGCGGCCGGGCAGCAGCCGGGCGTGGTGGTGCGACTTCTGGCCGCCGCCGTACACCGGCCAGTCGCCGGTGAGGTCGAGCCAGTCGGTGTCATCGGGGCCGCGGTACCGCAGCAGCGCCCGCAGCCGGCGGTGCTCACGATCGGAGCCCAGGCTCTCGTACAGCCACAGCGCGCCGGCCGGGTCGAACCCGACGTGCGTGTCGCCGTCGGCCGGCAGCGCGAACTCGACGCGGGCGCCGGAGTCCGGGTCGATCAGGCCGCCGTGGTCGCGGCGGTCGCCGCGCACCTCGTAGGCGATGCCGGCGTCGGTCGCGCAGTAGTGACACGTCATCCCCGCATCGTCCTGGGTGCGCAGATGGCGGTAGCCGCCGCCCCGCAGATCGGTGACGAGGATGCTGCGCTCGGTCGCCAGGCTGGAGAACACCAGCCGGTCCGGGCCGAGCGGGTGGACGTGGTGGAACGGGGCGTCGGCGCGGACCAGCAGCCGGTGCTCGCCGGTCTCCAGGTGGAAGGCGGCCAGCTCGGTCCCGCGGGACAGGTGCCGCTGCGACGGTCCGCCGTTCGGCGGGTGGACCTGGTCGTAGAGCTCGCGGTCGTGGTGCACGTAGACGAACCAGGCGCCGTCGGGGGTCACGCAGTTCTGGCTGATCGGCCACCGGCCCGCGGGCAGGTCGAACAGCGGCCGGTCGGCGCCGTCGCGGATGCCCACGGCCCGGGCCTGCGCCCCGTCGAAGTAGATCACCTCGCCGCGCACCGGGTCGATCGCGCTGCGGTGGTCCAGCACGCCCGGACCGGCCGGGACGCACCACGGCCGCCAGTGCGTGTCGTCGCCGGTCGCGTGGGTCAGCTGGACGGACTCGCCGGTGCCGAGGTCGAGCCGCCACAGCTGGACGCCGGCGGCGTCGGCGCGGTGGTGGACGAGGTACCGGTCGAACGTCGACGGCACGAAGTAGTAGAGCGGATAGCAGAACGCGTCGCCGGTGGTGAGCTGCCAGGCGGCGCGCCCGGTGCCCGGCGCGTCGAGGCGCTCGAACGTGGGCGACAGGTCGGGAATGAGCATGGCCGCCCACCGTAGGCCGGTCGTCGCGTCCGGTTCCAGAGCGCGGCCGGATGCCCAGCGATTCGTGCAAAAGTTCGGCAGCTTGGACATGTCCACACGTTTGTCACCTTTGCGATACTCCCCAGACCCATCGGCGAAACGTCCGCGTGCCGATGCCCTGCGAGAAGGGGAGGACGATCGATGAAGATCACTCGAGGTCCGCTGGCGGCTGCCGTTCTGGTCGCCGGCGCCGTGCTCGCCGCGCCGCCGGCCACCGCGGTCGGCACCACGTACTACGTCGACAACAGGAACCTCGCCGCCTGTGACGACGACGGGCCGGGCAACGCCACGACACCCTGGTGCACGTTCACTCCCGTCAACGAACACGCCGACACCATCGGCTTCGGCCCGGGCGACTCGATCCTGCTGGCCCGGGGCGCGACCTGGGACCGGTGGCTGGACCTGACGGGGTCGGGCACCGCGGCCGAGCCGATCACTCTCGGCGCCTTCGGCACCGGTGACCGGCCGAAGATCACCAACAGCGACATCGCGAATTCTGGTTACGGCGTCCGCCTGACGAGTGGGTCGCACTGGGTGATCAAGGACCTGGAGATCGACGGCGCCGGCGCGGACAAGTTCGACGCGGGCATTCAGGTGCTCTACAACACCGTGGGCCACGTCGGCCTGACGCTGAGCAACCTCTACGTCCACCACAACTGGATGGGCATCGCGATCTCCGGGGCCGCCGCACCGGCGGCCGGGCAGTGGGCGATCAAGGACGTCACGATCACCGGCGTCGAGGGGACGCACAACGAGCGCTCGATCGCCCTCGGTAAGGGTGGGGCGCCCAGCTGGTTCGTCCAGGACGCGCTGATCAGCAAGGTGTACCTGCACGACGACGACGGGGAGGGGCTGCCTCGCGACGAGGACTGCCGCGACACCCTGGCGTTGCAGAGCGCGACCCGGGTGCTCGTGACCAACTCCGTGATCACCGGGGCCGGCGGCTGCTATGCGCGGGCCGGCACGACCGCCGTCTATCTCGGGCGCGTGGCCGACTCGACCCTGCTCAACAACATCATCGTCGACACCCCGGACACCGGGTCGCCGGACCAGACCGGCATCGACTACGAGGCCGGGACGTCCAACGTCGGCGTGCGCGGGAACCTGCTCTCCGGCCACGCCCGCTGGGGCGTCGAGGTGCTCGGCAGGCACCCGTCGCCGGCCGGGGACCACACCGGGGTCGCGATCGACTCCAACGCGATCGTGTTCAACGGCGGTTCCGCGATCGCCCGGATGCTCTCGGAGTCCACCGCCTCGGGCACGATCGACCGCAACCTCTGGCAGGGAAACGCCCTCGTCTGGGTCGACGACGCCACCATGGACCTCACCGTCGGCAGCCAGGGCGTCAACCCCGGACCGGTGACCGGCGGCCGGGTCTGGTACGCCGGGCGCGACTACGCCGGCACCCAGGGCGCCGGCGGCTGGCGGTACGAGTACTCGGCCAACGCCAGCGTCACGTGGTCGCCGCTGACCCACATCTCGGCCGCGCAGGGCTGGCGGCCGGCCGCCAACGCGCTGCCGCTGATCAACCAGTGGGGCATGCACCCGGCCATCGGCACCTCGACTCGCGTGGCGCGCGTCTGGACGGCGCCCACGAACGGCACCATCGCCATCAGCGGGCAGGCGGCCAAGGGCGTGACCGGCGGTGACGGCATCCGCATCCACGTGCTGAAGACGACGCCCAGCGGCACCAACACCGTGGTCCTGGGGCCGCTCGCCATCGGCGCGAACGACCTGATCGGGAAGCCGACGGCAGTGCCCAGCCTGCAGGTCGCCGCGGGCGACGTGATCCGGTTCGTCGTCGACGCCGGCACCGCGGGCGACAACAGCTACGACAACGTCAACTGGTCGCCGGCCATCGGCTACCTGTGAGGAGAAGGATCATGATCCGTCGGCATCTCGCCATCGCGGTGGCGATGCTGCTCGCGCTCGTCGTTCTGCCCGGCCCGGTCACGGCCGCGGCCGAGGGTGTCATCGCCGTCGAGGGCGAGGCCGCCGCGGCGACGACGTTCACGCCCGGTATCACCGCCAACGCTGCGTTGAGTGGTGGGAAGTCGCTCAATCTGTGGGCGGCCGTCACCACCCCGCCCACCGACCACACCGCCCGGTACGACGTCACCGTGCCGGAGAGCGGGCTCTACCAGCTCGACGTCGCCAGCACGCCGCCCGCCGGGGTGAACTGGGCGTCGCCGTACGACGTCAAGATCAACGACGGCGCGTACGGATCGGCCGCCGACGCGGTCAAGTACGGGCAGCTCACGAACGAGGTGTGGCGGTTCCACGTGCGCACCGTCTACCTCGAGGCCGGCGCCAACACGATCACGTTCCGGGTGAACCAGCCTCGGCCGAGCGGCGGCCGGTACGTCATGTACCTGGACTCGCTGTCGCTTACCCCGATCGACCTGCAGGTCGCCTCGATCGTCGCCGACGACGCCCCGCTGAACGTGTTCGAGAGCGGCGCCACCGCCGCCTTCACCGCCACGCTCAACGCGGCCGCGCCCGAGGCGACCGAGCTGACCTACACCGTCCAGGACTACTGGTCGGCTACCGTCGCGCAGGGCACCGTGCCGGTGCCGGCGGACGCGACGTCCGTGGGCTTCGACGCGGGCGTGCTGGACATCGGCCACTACTCCGTCACCACCCAACTGACCGGCGCCGCGCCCGTCACCACCAACGCGTCGGTCGTGCTGCCGGACGATGAGCGCGTCAAGCCGGCCGACTCGCCGTTCGCGATGGACGTCGCCGGTGCCTGGCGGGTGCCGGAGGAGAAGTGGGAGGACTACGCGCGCGCCCTGGACCTGTCCGGCGTCAGCTGGATCCGCGACCGGCTCGGCTGGTTCGCCGTCAACCCCGCGGCCGACACGTTCGACTTCAGCAAGACGAAGACCGACGCGTGGGTGACGGCGCTGGCCGGCACGGACGTCAAGGTGCTCGGCGGCGTCGCCACGCCGCCGGAGTGGTCCCGCCCGCCGGGCAAGCAGCTGCCGAACCAGCTCGACGCCGCGTACGAGTTCGCCAAGGTGTCCGGTGACCACTTCGACGGCCGGGTGCAGGCGTGGGAGTTCCTCAACGAGGTCAACGCCGGCGGCTGGACCGCGCCGACGGAGACGGCCGACCAGTACGCGGCGGTGCTCAAGGCCGCCGCGATCGGCTATCAGGACTCCGGCGCGAACCCGCTGGTGTCCGCGGCCGGGATGGCCGGGCGGCTGCCCAACCCGTGGGTCGACCTGATGCTGCGCAACGACGTGCTCGACTACGCCGACATCTACAACTACCACCTGCACCAGCTGTACGACGCGGACACGCAGCCGACGCCGTTTCCCATCGGGGTGCAGCCGTATCTCGACGTCATGGAGCCGTACGACCCGGGCGACACGCCGGGCTGGCTGACCGAGGCGGGCCTGAAGTTCCCCGGCACCAGCGGCCGGCCGATGACGGCGGAGGAGCAGCGCGGGCTGGCCCGCTACCAGGTGGCGTGGACGGTGACGTCGATCGCGCAGGGCACCGACAAGCACTTCGTGTTCCTCGGCGCGCCCTACGACGAGGGCACCGGCCAGTGGGGGCTGTTCGAGCCCACGACGTGGACCCCGTACGCCGGCTACACGGCGGAGGCCGCGATGACGGCGGCGCTCGGTGAGGGCCGCTACGTCGGCCGGGTCCCGAGCCTCCCCACCGGTGTGACCGGCCACGTCTTCGGCGACGGCGCCGACTCGGTGCTGGTGCTGTGGGCGGACTCGGCCCAGGCGCTGACGCTCGACCTGGACCAGGCCGGCGGGACGCTGACGAACGTCGTCGGCGAGTCCAGCACCGTCACGGCCTCGGCCGCCGGCTTCACCGTCGACGTCGGTCCGGACCCGGTCTACCTGCGGGTGACCGGCGACGTGCCGGTGGACACCAGCGAGGCCCCGGCGCCGGTGCCGGTACCGGACGAGGTGACGTTCGGCACCGCGGACCGCGTCGTGCTGACCCAGTACTACCCGGCCGCCGTCAGCGGGAACGCCCGTGAGAACGGCTACGGGCTGCCGATCGACGCGCCGACGACCATGTCGCTGGACGTCTACAACTTCAACGACACGGAGGTGACCGGGACGATCACGGGCACGCCACAGGACGGCTGGGCCGTCGCCGACCCCGTCCGCACCGTCACGATCCCGGCCCAGGGCAAGGTGACGCTGCAGTTCCAGATCAGCGCCACGGCGAACGTCATCCTGAACAAGCGGTCGCCGATGACGTTCCAGGGTCAGTTCGGCGGCGCTGCGACGTCGCGGTCGACGACCCTGATCACGACCGACCAGGACGAGGTCACCGCCCGGCACGCGTTCACCACCGACGGCGGCGACGCGCTGCGGCTGGCGGTCCGGAACCCGACTGACGCGGACCTGCACCCGGTTCTGGTCCGCTGGACCGCCGGGCCGAAGCGCGGCGCCGTCGACCTGGAGGGGACCATTCCTGCGGGGGAGACGCGGGAGTTCGAGATCCCGCTGCGGGGTCTCGGCGCCGGCGACCACGAGTACGAGCTGCGGATCCGGTACCGCGGCGGCGCCGAACGCGTCCTGCACGGCCGCATCGCCGTGCTCGACCAGGCCTCCGTCACCGACTTCGCGGAGCACTCCATCACCGTCGACGGGGTGCTGGACGACCTCACCGGCCTGCCGTCCATCGACCTCGTCGAGGACGCGCGGGTGAACGTCGGCACCTGGGAAGGCCCCGACGACCTCAGCGGCGACGTCACCATGACCTGGGACGACGAGAACCTGTATCTGTCGGCCCGGATCACCGACGACGACCACGTCCAGCCCTACACCGGCGCGAACACCTGGCAGGGCGACGGCTTCCAGTTCAGCCTGGCGCCCGGCCTGCCGGGGGAGTCGGGCACCTGGGAGGAGTACGACCTCGCGCTCACCGGCAGCGGCACGGCCGGGCAGCTGTACCGGCGCCGCGGGACGGGCGTGCCGGTCGGCCTGGTGCCGGCCGCTCAGGTGGCCGGCCGGCGGGACGAGGCCACCGGGACGACCGTCTACGAGTTGGCGCTGCCGTGGACGGAGATCCCGACCGTGCGGCCGAGCGACGGGCTGATGAGCCTGTCGCTGCTGCTCAACGAGAACGACGGCGCCGGGCGGGCCGGGTACATCGAGTGGGGCAGCGGCATCGGCACCACGAAGGACCCGGCGGAGTTCAAGCCCGTGCGGCTGCTCCCGGCCCCCTGACGGCGGACGCTGGCGGCGCGCTGCTCACGTCTGTGTGCGGCGCGCCGCTGCCCGCAGTCGCTGTGCGACATCGATCGCGTCCCTGCTCGCCGCGGGTGCGTGCACCCTGACGCCCCAGGCGCCGACGGCGTAGGCGTACGCGGAGAGGACGGTGGTGGCGTGGTCGCGGTCCCGCGGGGGCCGCGGCCGCCCATCGGGTCCGGCGAGCAGCCGGCCGAGGAAGCTCTTCCGCGAGGCTCCGAGCAGGACGGGGTAGCCCAGTTCCTGGCGCAGCCGGGCGAAGTCGTGCAGGAGGCGCCAGTTGTGCTCGGCGGTCTTGGCGAAGCCCAGACCTGGGTCGACGACCAGCCGGTCCGCGTCGATGCCCGCGGCCCGCGCGGCGTCGAGCTGGCGCCGCAGCTCGGCGACGACCTCTCGCGTGACGTCGTCGTAGGTCGCTCGCTGCTGCATGGTCCGCGAGTGGCCCCTCCAGTGCATGCAGATGTACGTCACCCCGGCCGCGGTGAGCCGTTCCACGACCGGGACCACTCGGCGCCGTTCCTCCCGCTCCGGTGTCCGGTCCGTGCCGGGCCGGGTCGACTCGCCGCCGACCTCGACCCAGCCCGCTCCGTCCTCGACCATCACCAGCCCGTGCTCGACTGCTGTCGCCGGATCCGCCCAGAGGCCGCCGTCGGAGAACGAATCAGGCGTGACGTTGAGCACCCCGATCACCTGCGGTCGGTGTTCCGGCTCGGCGATCTGGGCGTCGAGGCACGACATCTCAGAGCCCGGTCGGCACGGGGATGTCGGTCTGTGGAAAATCCTCACCCTTGAACAGCAGAGGGACTCCCAGCTGTTTCGCGAGTGCATACGAGAAGCAGTCACCGAAGTTCAAGCCGGCGGGGTGCCGTCCCTTGCCGAATCGCCTCCACGCGGCGTATGCCAGCGCCGCCTGCTCTGCGTCGACGGGAGTGACCTCGATGGCGACCGCGTCGACGAGGGCGGCGAGGTTCTCGACCGCTGCGTCGCCGCGCTGGCCCGCTGCGACGATCTTGGCCTCCACGAGCGTGGCGGCGCTGACCGCGACATCGCCGCGGTGATCGCCCAACAGGCGGGAGTACCGGTGTGCGTCGGCTTCACCGAACGTCACGGCGATGAGCGCGGACGTGTCGACGACGAGCCCCGGCGTCACGCCGGCAGCCCCTGATCGTCGTACCCGACGATCTCGTCCGCGCTGCGCGCATCGAGGACGGGCAGCTCCCGTCCTCGCGCGATGATCGTCTCGAGTGCGGCATGGACGTCGTCCACTCGGGCTCGTGCGCGCACGCGGGCGAGTCGTTCCTCGATGGCGATGCGTGCGGCGACGGTGATGGACTCGCCGGTCGCCGCGGCCAATTCGCGAGCGAGCCGGTCGGTGTCCGGGTCCTTGATGTTCAACGCCATGAGTAAAGAATATTGGGAAGAATGGTGGAATCCAAGCTAGAAAGCTGCCGGGAGCCGAGCCGAGCCGAACGGTCTGCATGCGCCGCCGGCTCCTATGCCAGACGTAGGAACTCGACCGCACGGAAGTAGTCGTCGAAGCTGAGGCGGGCACCTTCGCAGCAGCCGAGCATGCCGCCCCAGTGCGAGTGGTCGGCCTCTGGGAAGCACGCGACCAGCGCCGCCTCCAGCTCACCGGCATGCCCGATGACCAGGGCCGCGTCGCCGTCGGAGAGCGGCGTCACCAGGTCACGCCTGCGAGCCGCCGGTGTTCTTCCGCAGGCTGTGCCGCCTGGCCTCCAGCGTCCTCACGGCCGGCGACCCTACCGGACCGCCTCGCCGCCCAGTTCGGCCGCCGCCGCGTCGACGCGCTTGACCAGCGCCTCGACCACCGGCGGCGCGGCGTCGGCGAGGCCGAGGAAGCGCACCAGCGGCCCGTTCGCGTCCGCCCATACGTCGTCGTCGAGGACGCCGAGCAGCCCGTCGGAGTCGCCGATGATCGGGATGTACATGCGGTACACCCCGATGATCCCGCCGTCCTCGCCCCACGAGAACGTGCTGTCGACGGCCTGCTCGAAGAACTCGCCGGCGCCGCCCTGCCAGGTCGCGGCGATGGCCAGCACCTCGTCGCGGACGAGCGGCCAGTCGTCCGCGATGGCGGCGGACGCCGAGTCCAGCTCGAAGACGTCGCGGTAGAGGCGGTAGAAGTCGCCGAGTCCGTGGCGTTCGCTGAGGTCGCGCAGCCGCGAGTCGGTCCGGTTCTGGCTGCGCGGCAGCTCGCCGCGGGTCCAGTACTGCACGAGGATGAGGTCGTTCATCGCCGAGCGCAGCCACGCCAGCGCCGCCCGCGGCCGGCCGGCCGCCGACTCCGCCGTCACCTTGGCGGCGTGCTCGCGGTACGACTCCAGGCCCCGCTCGATCTTGAGCGCGACGATCTCGGGCGAGAACAGGTGCTCGTCGAACAGCGCCACGAACCGGCCGAGCAGGCCGGTCGGGTCGTGCAGCACGCGGCCGCGGTAGAGCTGGATGGGCCAGGACGCGATCGGCGTGGGGTCGCCGGCGTCGACAGTCGCGAGGTCGCGTTCCAGCTCCGCCCGCGCCAGCGGGATCCGCTCGACGCCGCGGCCGGTGTCGGTGGCGAAGTAGTCCACCGGCGTGGCGCCGGCGGGCAGCAGGTAGCCCAGCTCCAGATCGGAGTGGGCCCACTGCTGCCCGCGCGCGATGCTGCCGCCCATCATCACGCCCTGGCGGCCGTCACCGCCGGCGAACCGGTCGCAGTAGCCCGACGCCCACGCGGCCAGCTCGGCCTTCCATTCAGGTTCGGTCACGTCGTTCAGTGTGCCGACGGCGTGGGCGTCGGGGCCATGAACCGAACGCCACGCGTTTGGACGAATCGCCGGGCCGGCAAGGCTGCCCTCACGGCACCAGGCGGAGCGGTTTGAACAGGCTCGGGTTCTTTCCGGTGCCGATGCCGCTGCCCCACTCGATGTAGCCCTTGCGGCCGGCGCCGTCGTTGTCGTTGACCAGCAGCGAGAAGCTCATCAGGCCGTCGGTCGGCTGGATCGACGGTATCTCCGTCCACGGCAGCGCCAGCTCGTACACCGTCGACGTCGAAGCCTCGTCCCAGCTGGCGGCGGCGTCGGCCGCGGTGACGACGCCGATCGGCACGCCCGTGCCGCGGCGCCGGTAGAGCTGCGCGCCGGTGCTGGTGAGGGCGAGGTCGTACTCGTCCCAGCTGCGCGACTCCGACGGCAGGCCCGGCGCGAGGCTGAACTGGATGCCGTCGCCGCGCCAGGTCTCGGCGCCGGAGAAGGTCTGCGCGAAGACGTCGTCGGTGATGCGCGCGGACAGGTAGAGGTTCTGCTCGTCCCACGTGACGGCGATGGTGCCGCTCAGGTCCGACGGCCCGCCGTACGTGCCCATGACCACCTTGCCGTCCTCGACGATGTCGACGACCGGGACGCCGGACAGGTCGTCGGGCACGCCGTCGACGGTGATGGGCAGGTGGGCGGCGTCGGTGACGTCGGCCGGGTCGATCACCGCGATCCGCCCGTGGTAGACGAGGGTGCTGCCGCCGCGAAAGGGCAGCCGCAGCTCGTACGTGTGGCTGCCCGGCTCCAGCTGCGGCAGCGGGACCACGACCTCGCGCGTCTCGCCGGCGGGGATGGTCGCGCCGGTCTGCGCGACCCCGCGCCGGCTCCCCACCGTCCAGCGGGTGTTCAGCAGGTGCAGGTCGGCGCCGGTGGTGTTCTTGACGGCGACGCGGAGGGCGTCGCCGTCGTCGGTGAACGCGTGCCGGGCCGTGACGACGTCCTGGTCGGTGGTGACCAGCGTGGTCGACACCGACGTCGGGTCGCCGCCGAACTCGCCGCGGAACGACACCGGCGAGAGCTTGTTGAACTCGACGGCGCTCGTGGCGCTGACCTGGAACGTCAGCGTGGCCTTGCCGCCGGCCGGCACGGTGACCGGCTGTGCGCCGCCGGCGACGGTCCAGCCGTCCGCGCCGGTTCCGGTGACGGTGCCGGTCACCGCGGTGTCGTTGAAGTTGTAGACGTCGACCGTCACCGTCGTCGGCGCGTCGATCGGCAGCGCGTAGCCGCCCTCGCGGGCGTTGCCGCTGACCGCGTCGGGATAGGTCTGCATGAGGACGAGCCGGTCGGCGGTGTCGAACGTGGTCGGCTGCGGCGTGGGCGGCGGCTCGGGCGCGTCGCTGGTGTCGGCCGGCACGTCGCCGGCGACCCGCAGGTAGACGGGGTCCGGGCCGACGTCGACGGTGAAGCCGGCGGCCGGCGCGCTGACGGCGCTGCTCGCGCCGACGATGTTCGTCAGCGTGCCCGTCGTCTGGTCCAGGTCCAGCGTGACCGAGGCGGGCGTCGCGGCCCACAGCACGAGCACGGAGTCGGCGCCGTCGCCGAAGACGTGGCCGGTCACGCCGGTCGGCAGGCCGGGCACTCGGCCGACGTAGCGGCCTTCGCCCAGTGCCGCCGTCATGGCCGCCTCGGCCGCGTAGCCGGCGTACGGGGTGAAGGTGGTCGGCTCGAACAGGCCCCACGAGCCGGTGCCCTCGTCGTACGGCGGGGCGACGAAAGCGAAGTGCTTGTCCGTGCCCTGCGAGATCGACGTGACCGCCCAGATGGTCTGGTAGCGGGCCAGCGCGCGCTGCTCCTCCTCCGTCATCGGCCGGCCGGTCGTGCCCGGGAACCGCAGGCCGGCCTCCGTCAGCCAGCCGAGGGTGTCGCCCGGATCGTATTCCTCGAGCAGCCCGAGGTAGGCGGGCACGCCGGTCGGCAGCGGCGTCGGCGCGACGGCCGGGTCGTAGGTCTGGTGCAGGTGGTAGTTGTAGATGTCGGCGTAGTCCAGCACCTCGTTGCGCAGCATGAGCTCCAGCCACGGGTACGGCTGGGCGCCGGCCATGCCGGCCGCGGACACCAGCGGGTCGGCGCCGG
>NZ_QUAL01000054.1 GCF_003579925.1 Jiangella rhizosphaerae
GCCGTCCTCGCCGCGGCGCGGGCCGAGCTGGCCGCGGCGAGCGGGCCCGGCGCCGTCGCCGTCGACTATCTGGAGCTGCGCACTGCCGACCTCGCACCCGACCCGCGGCACGGCCCGGCCCGGCTGCTCGTCGCCGCCCGCGCCGGCTCCACCCGGCTGATCGACAACATCGCCGTCGACCTGCCCTGACGCGCCCGGGGCGTAGGCTCTTGCGGCGTGACGGGACTACGCATACCTCGCCGCCTGCGCACCGAGGACCCCGGCTGGACGGTGTCCGCCGACGTCGTCGTGGTCGGCAGCGGCATCGCCGGGCTGACCACGGCGCTCGAGGCCCGCAAGGCCGGCCGGGTCCTGCTGGTGACCAAGACCCTGCTGTCCGACAGCGCCACCGCATGGGCGCAGGGCGGCATCGCCGCGGCGCTCGGCCCCGAGGACAGCCCCGAGCAGCACCTGCGCGACACCCTCGTCGCCGGCGTCGGCCTGTGCGACGAGGACGCCGTCCGCACGCTGGTCACCGAGGGGCCCCGGCGGGTCCGCGAGCTGGTCGAGCTGGGTGCGGAGTTCGAGCTGACGCCCAACGGCGACATCGCGCTCACGCGCGAGGGCGGCCACCACCGCGACCGCATCGCCCACTCCGGCGGCGACCAGACCGGCAAGGAGATCTCCCGCGCGCTGCTGGAGGCGCTGGCCGCGGTGCGCGAGGACCCGCAGATCGAGGTCGTCGAGCATGCGCTGGTCACCGATGTCCTCACCGACGCCGCCGGCCACGCCTGCGGCGTCGTGCTGCACGTCATCGGCGCCGGCAGCACCAGCGGCGTCGGCGCCGCGCTCGGCCGGGCCGTCGTGCTGGCGACGGGCGGGCTCGGCCAGGTCTACGCGTCCACCACCAACCCGCCGGTCGCCACCGGCGACGGTGTCGCGGCGGCCTTGCGGGCCGGCGCGCAGGTCGCCGACCTCGAGTTCGTCCAGTTCCACCCGACGGTGCTCTGGCTCGGCCGGTCGGCGAAGGGTCAGCAGCCGCTCATCTCCGAGGCCGTCCGCGGCGAGGGCGCCGTCCTGCGCGACGTCGAGGGCCGCCGGTTCATGAAGGGCCGGCACGAGCTGGCCGAGCTGGCCCCGCGCGACGTCGTCGCCAAGGGCGTCATGACGGCCATGGCCGAGACCGGCGCGGAACACGTGTGGCTCGACGCCCGGCACCTCGGCGCGGCGTTCCTGGAGGAGCGGTTCCCGACCATCGTCGCGCGCTGCCGTTCGTACGGCATCGACCCCGCCACCGACCTCGTCCCCGTCGCGCCGGCCCAGCACTACGCCAGCGGCGGCGTGCGCACCGATCGCCGCGGCCGCACCAGCGTCCCCGGCCTGTACGCGTGCGGCGAGGTGTCCTGCACCGGCGTGCACGGCGCCAACCGGCTCGCGTCGAACTCGCTGCTCGAAGGGCTGGTCTGGGGCCACCGCATCGCCGAGGACCTCGCGTCGTCGCTGGGCGACGCGCACCCCGGCGACCCGGTCGAGCGCAGCGGGCCGGTGGGCCTGCTCGACGCCGACACGCGCCCGTTCGTCCAGTCCGCGATGACGGCCGGCGCCGGCGTGCTGCGCTCGGAGTCGTCGCTGACGACGCTCGCGGCCCGGCTGGCGAGCATGGCGGCGGAGCCGCTCGGCGACGGAATGACGCCGGATTCGTGGGAGACGACCAATCTGCACACTGTGGCCGTTACGCTCGGTCGGCATGCCGCCATGCGGGAAGAGACGCGTGGCGGTCATTGGCGTGAGGACTTCCCGGACCGGGACGACACCCGCTGGCGCGGCCACCTGGTCAGCGTCGTGGACCCGGACGGCGTGCTCACGACGACATATGAGCCCCGGAGGGTTATGCAAAACCGACGGGCGATGGGGGGCCGAAGGTCCCCCTGAGTCCTCGGTCCAGGGCGGATGCCGACTGGAGAGGTTCGTGCTCTTTGCATGACCCGACTGATGAGACATAGGGAGTAACGATGAGTCTGCCCGAGCCCGTGACACTCGCGCTGAGCGAGGCGGGTCTCGACCCCCGGTACGTCGAGGACCTCGTCCGGGCCACCCTCGAGGAGGACCTCGGCGGCGGCGAGGACGTCACCACCGCCGCGACGGTGCCCGCGGACCAGCGGGCCGCCGCCGTGCTCGGCGCCCGTGAGGCGGGCGTGCTGGCCGGGCTCCCGGTGGCCGAGGCGGTCTTCGCAGCCACCGACGCCGGCGTCGAGATCGAGCGGCACGCCGCCGACGGCGCCGAGATCGAGGCCGGCGCGAAGGTGCTGACAGTGCACGGCCGTACGCGCGAGCTGCTGCTGGCCGAGCGCACCGCGCTGAACCTCGCCAGCCGGCTGTCCGGCATCGCCACCGCCACCCGGGCGTGGGTCGGCGCGCTGGCCGGCACGTCGGCCGCCGTCCGCGACACCCGCAAGACCACGCCGCTGCTGCGCCCGCTGGAGAAGTACGCGGTGCGGGTCGGCGGCGGGGTCAACCACCGCTCGACGCTGTCCGAGTCGGCGCTGATCAAGGACAACCACATCGCCGCGGCCGGCGGCATCACCGCGGCGTTCCAGGCCGTGCGGCGGGCCTACCCCGGCATCCCGGTCGAGATCGAGGTCGACGACGTCAACGGCGCCCGCGAGGCGGTCGAGGCCGGCGCCGACCTCGTGCTGCTCGACAACTTCAGCGTCGACGACGTGCTCGAGGCGGTGAAGGTGGTCGACGGACGGGCCCGGCTCGAGGTCAGCGGCGGGCTGACGCTGGCGCAGGCCGGCGCGTACGCCGCCACCGGGGTCGACTACCTGTCCACCGGCGCCCTGACGCACTCCGTCCAGGCGCTGGACCTCGGCCTCGACGTGGTCGCCGTCGAGACGGAGTAGGCGCGCGATGCTGCTGGCGATCGACGTCGGTAACACCGAGACCGTCATCGGCCTGCTCGACGGTCTGGAGGTGCGGCACCACTGGCGCGTGGCCACGGTCGCCACGCGCACCACCGACGAGCTCATGGCGCTCTTGCGCGGGCTGTTCGCGGGGACCGACGAGCCGGTCGACGGCGTCGCCATCTGCTCGACGGTCCCCGTGGTGCAGCGCGAGATGCGCTGGCTCACGCAGCGCTACTACGCCGACGTGCCGTCGCTGCTGGTGGAGCCCGGCGTCAAGACCGGCGTGCCGATCCTCATGGACAACCCGCGCGAGGTCGGCACCGACCGCATCGTCAACGCGCTGGCCGCCATGCACAAGTTCGGCACCGGGCGGCCGTGCATCATCGTCGACTTCGGCACCGCCACGACGTTCGACGTGGTGTCGGCGCGCGGCGAGTACATCGGCGGCGCGATCGCCCCCGGCATCGACGTGTCGCTGGAGGCGCTGCGCAACGCCGCGGCCCAGCTGCGCCGGGTCGAGCTGGTGCGGCCGCGGTCGGTCATCGCGAAGAACACGGTCGAGGCGCTGCAGTCCGGCGCACTGTACGGCTTCAGCGCCCAGGTCGACGGCGTCGTCACCCGCATGGCGGCGGAGCTCGGGGTGGGGCTCGACGGCGTCACGGTCATCGGGACGGGCGGGCTGGCGCCGCTGGTGCTGGACGAGTCGGTCACGATCCAGCACCACGAGCCGTGGCTGACGCTGATGGGACTGCGGCTGGTGTTCGACCGCAACCATCCGGCCTAAGAGGCGCCGCGCCCGCTCACCAGCGCGTTGAGGTCGCCGACCTCGCCCAGGTGGTGCAGCTTGTCCGGGTTGATCTGGTTGTGCACGCCGACGACCCGGCCGTCGGCGATGGTCACCGACAGGACGCCCAGCACGGCGCCGTCGGGCCCGCTGACGCGGGCGCCGGGCTGGCCGTTCACCGTCACCGGCTCCATGACGACACCCAGCTGCGCGCCGGTGCGGCCCAGGTTGGCCAGGAACCGGGCCACCTGCAGCGCGCCGATCAGCGGCTTGCGCACCGCGGCGGTCTTACCGCCGCCGTCGCCGTGGAAGACGACGTCCTCGGCGAGCAGGTGCTCCAGCGCGGCGACGTCGCCGTCCTGCACGGCGGCGAGGAACGTGCGGGCCAGCGCGTCGCGGCGCTCGCGGGACGTCTCGAACCGGGGCCGCCGCTGCTCGATGTGCTTGCGGGCGCGGGCCAGCAGCTGCCGGCAGTTGGCCTCGCTGCGCTCGACGATCGTGGCGATCTCGTCGTAGCCGTAGCCGAACACCTCGCGCAGCAGGAACACCGCCCGCTCCACCGGCGAGAGCGTCTCGAGCACCACGAGGAACGCCGTCGACAGCGTCTCGGTCTCCTCCACCCGGTGGGCGGGGTCGTCGTCGGTGGCCAGCAGCGGCTCCGGCAGCCACGGCCCGACGTACTGCTCGCGCCGGTGCCGGGCCGAGCGCAGCGCGTCGATGGCCAGCCGGGTGGTGATGGTGGTGGCGTACGCCTCGGGATTGTCCGCCCGGGTGCCCGCCTCGGACGCGCGGTGCATGCGCAGGAACGCCTCCTGCACGACGTCCTCGGCCTCACTGACGCTGCCCAGCATGCGGTAGGCCACCGAGAACATCAGCGGCCGCAGGTCGTCGTGGGCGACCGCCAGATCGGTCACGGCACCGATCCTGTCACAGGACGGCGAGTGTCTTCGTCGGAGGGGGCAGCACACGAGAAGAGGAGAAGGACATGCGAGTCTTCCTGGCCGGCGCCACCGGCGCCCTGGGTCGGTCACTGGTTCCGCTGCTGGTCCGGGCCGGGCACGAGGTGACCGGTACCACCCGCTCCGAGTCCAAGGTCGCCGAGCTGCGCGCCGCCGGCGTCGAGGGCGTGGTCATGGACGGTCTGGACGCCGGGAGCGTCATGGCCGCGGTCCGTGCCGCCCGGCCGGACGTCGTCGTCCACCAGCAGACCGCGCTCAGTGCCGGGATGGGCGACATGCGGAAGTTCGACCGGGGGTTCGCCGTCACCAACCGGCTGCGCACCGAGGGCACCGACCACCTGATGGCCGCGGCCCTGGCCGCCGGGGCGACGCGGTTCGTCGCGCAGAGCTTCACCGGCTGGCCCAACGCCCGCAGCGGCGGGCCAGTGAAGACCGAGGACGACCCGCTCGAGGCGAACCCGCCGGCCGCATGCCGGGAGTCGCTCAGGGCCATCCAGTACGTGGAGCGCGTCACGACGACGACGCCCGGCATCGACGGGCTGGCGCTGCGCTACGGCGGCTTCTACGGCCGCGGCACCGGCCTGACCGGCGACGAGGTCCCCGGCCTGCTGCGCAAGCGGCGCTTCCCGATCGTCGGCGGCGGCACGGCGGTGTGGTCGGTCATCCACATCGACGACGCCGCGCGGGCCACGCTGGCGGCCATCGAGGGCGGCGCGCCGGGCGTCTACAACATCGTCGACGACGACCCCGCGCCGGCCGCGGAGGTCATCACGGCGCTGGCGGCGGCGCTCGGCGCGAAGCCGCCGCGGCGGATCCCGGCGTGGCTGGCCAAGCCGCTCATCGGCGACTTCGGCGTCACGTTCATGACGACGCTGCGCGGCTCGTCCAACGCCAAGGCCAAGCGGGAGCTCGGCTGGAAGCCGGACCACCCGAGCTGGCGGCAGGGCTTCTACGACCGCTGACGGTGCGTCAGCCGGCCTCGGGCGGGCTGTGCTCGACGAACGACCAGCCGTTCGCCTCGATGGCCCGGTGCGCCGGCCCGCTGACGGCGGCGAAGGACACCTCGAACCCCGCCGACCGGCCGCGCGACGACAGCTGGCGCAGGAACTCGATGGCCGCGTCGGTCATGCCGGTGACGCGGTGCATGTCGACGACCACGTGGTCGAGGGCGTTCAGCTGCTCCAGGCGGTCGACCTCGTCGATGGCCGGGCCGAAGGCGTCATCGGGATCGGTGCCGACCTCGCCGGAGAGGAACACGACGATCTCGCGGGCGCCACGGTCGACGACTTCCACTGTGTTCATCGACCTCACCTCCTCACTCAGCGTGGCAGTTCCGCGGTATCGGCGGCAACCATTTCGCCACCTGCCCACGATCGGCCGGCACGACGCACCTAGGCTTGTCCCCCATGAGTGAACTGCCGCCGAGCGACGATCAGGATTTGCCCGAGCAGATGCGCATCCGGCGCGAGAAGCGCGCGGAGTTGCTGGCCTCGGGTGAGCCGCCGTATCGCCTCGGATTCCCGCGCAGCCACACCTTCGCGGCGCTCCGGGCGGCTTATCCGGACTTGCCGCCCGGTACCGAAACCGGCGACCGCGCCTCTGTCGCCGGCCGGGTGATCTTCCTGCGCAACACCGGCAAACTCTGCTTCGCCCGGCTGCGCGAGGGCGATGGCACCGAACTGCAGGTCATGCTCTCGCTCGACCGCGTCGGCGAGGAGCGCCTGGCGTCGTGGAAGCACCTGGTCGACATCGGCGATCACGTCGGCGTCGAGGGCGAGGTCATCGTCAGTAAGCGCGGTGAGCTGTCGGTGACGGCCGACCGCTGGACCATGCTTTCCAAGGCGCTGCGCCCGCTGCCGGTGGCGCACAAGGATTTGAATGAGGAAACCCGGGTCCGGCAGCGTTACGTCGACCTGATCGTCAATCCGGCCGCCCGGACCATGGTGCGAACTCGCGCCACCGTCACCCGGTCGGTGCGAGAAACGTTGCATCGGCACGGCTACATCGAGGTCGAGACGCCGGTTCTGCAGCTGATCCACGGCGGCGCGGCGGCGCGTCCATTCCAGACGCACCTGAATGCGTT
This sequence comes from Jiangella rhizosphaerae, assembly GCF_003579925.1. GTDB lineage: Bacteria > Actinomycetota > Actinomycetes > Jiangellales > Jiangellaceae > Jiangella > Jiangella rhizosphaerae. Next base: position 6,712 of record NZ_QUAL01000054.1, read on the forward strand.
CGACATTCCGATGACGTTGCGCATCGCCTTGGAGCTGTACCTCAAGCGGGCCATCGTCGGCGGCGTCGACAAGGTCTACGAGATCGGTCGCATTTTTCGAAACGAGGGTATCGATTCCACGCACAGTCCCGAGTTCACGATGCTCGAGGCCTACGCGGCGTACGGCGACTACGACACCATGGCCGAGCTCACCCGCGACCTCGTCGTCGACGCGGCGCGGGCCGTCGGCGCCACCGTCGTGCCCGACGGTCGCGGCGGCGAGATCGACCTCGAGGCGCCCTGGCAGCACGTCACCCTGCACGAGGCCGTCTCGCAGGCCGTCGGCGAGCAGGTCACCATCGACACCCCGGTCGAGCGGCTGCGCGAGCTGGCCGACAAGCACGAGGTCGGGCTGGACCCGACGTGGGGCCACGGCGAGATCGTCCTCGAGCTGTTCGAGAAGCTGGCCGAGCACACCTTCCTGACGCCCACGTTCATCCGCGACTATCCCGAGGAGGTCCGGCCGCTGGCCCGGCCGCACCGCGACGACCCGCGGCTCACCGAGGCATGGGACCTCGTCATCCGCGGTGTCGAGATGGGTGTCGCCTACTCCGAGCTGGTCGACCCCGTGGTGCAGCGGGAGCGGCTGACGGCGCAGTCGCTCAAGGCCGCCGCCGGCGACCCCGAGGCCATGCAACTGGACGAGGACTTCCTGCGCGCCCTCGAATACGGCATGCCGCCCACCGGTGGCATGGGACTCGGAATCGACCGGCTGATGATCCTGCTCACCGACTCGGGCATTCGCGAGACGATCCTGTTCCCGCTGGTGAAGCCGGAATGACGCCACCGGCCGATATCGAGCCGGATCAGCGCTTTCGGGTGCGGCGGGCGCGTACCGCCGATGTACGGCACATCCGCGGCCTGCTCGACGGATACGCGGCACAGCGGATCCTGCTATCGAAAGAGACCGTCACGCTATATGAGGACATCCAGGAGTTCTGGGTGGCCGAAACGGTCTCGGACGCCGCGCCGGGCACCGTCGTCGGTTGCGGCGCGTTGCACGTCATGTGGGAGGATCTGGCCGAGGTCCGCACCCTCGCCGTCGCACCGGAATGGCGCCGGCACGGTGTCGGGCACGCACTGCTCTCCCGTTTGCTCCGGGTGGCCGAAGAACTCGGCGTCGTGCGGGTGTTCTGCCTCACCTTCGAGGTCGACTTCTTCGCTCGGCACGGATTCGAGCGAGTGGAAGGCACACCGGTAGACACCGACGTCTACGCACAGTTGTTGCGCTCGGCTGACGAAGGCGTTGCGGAGTTCCTCGACCTCGACCGCGTCAAGCCGAATACTCTGGGTAACGTGCGGATGCTTCGTCGAATGGGTAGCGCGTCGCAAATCGGCGGGGACGACTCGCGGCACATGAATTGAAAATCAGTGTTCCGGGGCGTAACAATAGCCTTGTCACACTAAAACTTCGAGTGCACCCCCCGCAGGAAGGATCAACGATGGCGCAAAAGGTTCAGGTGATTCTGCTCGACGATCTCGATGGCGGTGAAGCCACCGAGACCGTGAGCTTCGCCTTGGACGGAGCCTCGTACGAGATCGATCTGTCGGCCAAGAACGCCGGCAAGCTCCGCGACGCGCTGGCGCCGTACGTCGCCTCGGCTCGCCGGGCGTCGGCCAGGCGGGGGCGCGGACGTGCCGCGGCCACCGGCGGGCGGGCCAGCCGCACCGACACGACGGCCATTCGCGAGTGGGCCCGCGACCAGGGGCTGAAGGTGTCCGACCGGGGTCGCATCCCGTCCGACATCCTGGCGAAGTACGAGTCCGCCCACGGGTGATGACGGGCTCGTCAACGCATCACCGCGGAGATGCACGGGGGTTTTGACGCGGGAAGGGGCCGGCGCCCGGTTCGGGCGGCCGGCCCCTCGCGTGTCCGGGGAAGGAGCCGGGTCAGGCGTCGGCGAAGACCTGCCGCTGCCGGCCGAGCCCGTCGATCTCCAGCTCCACGACGTCGCCGGCCCGCAGGTACGGCTGGCCGGGCATGCCCATCGCCACGCCGGCCGGGGTGCCGGTGTTCACCAGGTCGCCCGGCTCGAGCACCATGAACTGGCTCAGGTACCAGACGACGTGCCCGATGCCGAAGATCAGGTCGGCCGTGGTGCCGTCCTGCCGCTGCTCACCGTTCACCCACAGCCGCAGCCCCAGCTTGCCGGGGTCGTCGACCTCGTCGGCCGGCACCAGCCACGGGCCGAGCGGGTTGAACGTCTCGCACGACTTGCCCTTGTCCCACTGCCCGCCGCGCTCGAGCTGGAACTCCCGCTCGGAGACGTCGTTGGAGATGACGTAGCCGGCGACGACGTCGAGGGCGGACTCGGGGGAGTCCAGGTAGCGCGCCTCCTTGCCGATGACGACGCCCAGCTCGACCTCCCAGTCGGTCTTCACGCTGCCGCGCGGCACGAGCACGGTGTCGTTCGGCCCGACGACGGTGTTCGGCGCCTTCATGAAGATGATCGGCTCCGGCGGGATCGCCGCGCCGGTCTCGGCGGCGTGGTCGCGGTAGTTCAGCCCGATGCACACGACCTTGCCGGGGCGCGCGATCGGGGCGCCGATGCGGCCGCCCTCCGGCAGCTGCGGCAGGCCGCCCTCGGCCAGCGCCGCGCGGGCCCGCGAGATGCCGTCGCCGGCCAGGAACGCACCGTCGATGTCGCCGGTGACCGAGCTCAGGTCGTACACGGTGCCGTCGTCGCCGCGGACGGCGGGTCGCTCCGCGCCCCGGTCACCGATGCGCATCAGTTGCATGTCGTCTCCTCGTCGTGAAGTGGTGCGGTGTGCTGGTCAGGGGAGCCGGACGTGGCTGGGGTTCAGCTCGTCCACGGTACGGGCACCGAGCAGCTGCATGGTGCGGCGGACCTCGGTGGTCAGGATCTCGGCGGCCCGGGCCACGCCGCGCTCGCCGCCGGCCATCAGGCCGTATAGGTAGGCGCGGCCGACCAGGCAGGCGTCGGCGCCCAGCGCCTTCGCCGCCACGATGTCCGCGCCGCTGGTGATGCCGGTGTCGAGGTAGATCTCCGTGCGGTCGCCGACCGCGGCGGCGACCTCGGGCAGGATGCGCAACGGCACCGGCGCGCGGTCGAGCTGGCGGCCGCCGTGGTTGGACAGCACGATCGCGTCGGCCCCGGCGTCGACCACCCGCCGGGCGTCCTCGACGGTCTGGATGCCCTTGACGATGAGCGGGCCGGACCAGATCGAGCGCAGCCACGCGAGGTCGTCGATGGTCATCGTCGGGTCGAAGAGCAGGTTCAGCAGCTCCGCGATGGTGCCCTTCCAGGACGTCAGCGAGGCGAACTGCAGCGGCTTCGTGGTGAGCAGGTTCATCCACCACGCCGGGTGCACGGCGGCGTCGAGCACCGTCTTCGCCGTGAGCGTCGGCGGGATGGTGAAGCCGTTGCGCACGTCGCGCAGCCGGGCGCCGGCCACCGGCACGTCGACGGTGAGCATCAGCGCCTCGTACCCGGCGTTCGCGGCCCGCTTCACCAGGTCCTCGCCTGCCGAGCGGTCCTTCCACACGTACAGCTGGAACCACTTGCGCGCGCGCGGCGCCGCGGCGGCGACGTCCTCGATGGAGGTCGTGCCCATCGTCGACAGCGCGTACGGAATGCCGACCCGCTCGGCGACCCGCGCGACCGCGCTCTCGCCCTCGTGGTGCATCATCCGGGTGAAGCCGGTGGGCGCGAACGCGAACGGCTGCGCCGACGGCTGCCCCAGCATGGTGGTCGTGGTGTCGACGTCGGAGACGTCGTGCAGCACCGACGGCCGGAACTCCAGGTTCGCGAACAGCGACCGCGCCCGGCGCAGGCTGATCTCGGCCTCCGCGGCGCCGTCGGTGTAGTCGAAGACCGACCGCGGCGTGCGCATCCGCGCGATGCGGCGCAGGTCCGCGATGGTCAGCGCGTTCGCCAGCCGGCGGTCGGTCGGGTTCAGCGTGGGCCGTTTCGCGCGCAGCAGCGGCTTGAGCTCGGACCAGCGGGGGAGTTGTCGGTCGGTCATGGAGCGCTCCGTGGACGTCAGCCATGTGTGGTCAGACCACAAGGTATCAGTAGGGTTCCATCTCGTGAGGACCCATGAGCTCGTGCTGCGCCAGGTGGAGGCCGACCTGGCGGCGGGGAGGCTGCGCCTGGGCGACCGCCTGCCCGGCGAGCGGGCGCTGGCGGGGCAGCTCGGGGTGAGCCGGCCATCGGTCCGCGAGGCGATCCGGGTTCTCGAGGCCATGGGTGTGGTCCGGACGGCGGTCGGCTCCGGCCCCGACGCGGGCGCCGTCATCGTCGCCGAACCCGCGTCGCCGCTGACCGCGACGCTGCGGCTGCACCTGGCCACGAGCCACCTGCCGATGGGCGACATCGTCCAGACCCGGGTGCTGCTGGAGTCGTGGGCGGTGCGCGAGGCGGCCGGCCGGGCGGAGCCGGAGGAGCTGGCCGCCCCGAGGCACCTGCTCGACGCGATGGACGACCCCGAGCTGCCGCGCGAGCGGTTCCACCTGCTCGACGCGGAGTTCCACGTGGCGCTGGCCGCGCTGGCGGGCAACGTGCTGGTCGCGACCATCATGGCCTCGCTGCGCGACGCCATCCACGGCTACGTCGTCGCCGCGGCGGCCGATCTGCCCGACTGGAACGCCACCGTCGACATGCTGCGTCAGCAGCACCGCGCGGTGCTGGCCGCCGTCGCGTCGGGCGAGGGCGAGCGGGCCGCCGCGCTGGTGGCCGACCACATCGAGGGCTTCTACCGCACGGCGCGGCTGGCCTGACGGCGCTCACGCGTCGGGGAACGGGTCCTCCGGCAGCAGGCCGTCCAGCTCGGCGTCGGCGGCGTGGACGGCGGCCACGTACTCGTCGTCGATCTCGTAGGACCGCGAGCCGAGCCGGAACGCGGGCGTCGGGGCGAACTCGACCGGCCCGAGTCGCGTGGTGCGCGGGTACTGCGCGTTCACCTCGGCCGGTCCACTGCGGCGCAGCAGGCCGCCGGTGAGCACGGCGATCCGCCGGTCGGTGACCGCAACGTAGCACTCGATGCCGGACATCACCGGGCCGATCCAGACGGCGGTGACCGGGATGAGGTAGCCGATCCGCTCGCCGGGCTCGAGGAGGTCCTGGCAGCGGCGGCGGATGTGCGCGGGCACCGGCATGCCCCACTGTGGCACGGGGCGCGGCCGTCGCGGCGCCGTGGCCGGGTCCGGACACCCGCTCCGGATCGCCTTGACGGTCGTCGCGCGGCGATCGAAGGATGGCGGCATGACCACCGTGCCAGGGGATCGCATCGTCGCCGTCCGGACGTACTTCGACCAGCGGCCGGCGGCCACGACCACACGGCCCGCGGGTGAGACCGCCGGCGACGACCGGCCGGCGCACTGGCTGCAGGGCAAGGTGGCCAACCCGATGACGAAGTACGCGGAGTTCCGCGACAACCGGCACGCCGCCATCGGGCCGAACGCCAATCGCACCGTCGTGGTCGAGGTCGAGAGCGCCTCCGGCGAGGTCGGGTACGCCACGACCTCGGGCGGGCTGGCCACCGCCGCCATCGTGGAGCAGCACCTGGAGTACCTCGTGGTGGGCGAGAGCGCCTACGCCCACAGCAGGCTGTGGGACCGGATGTTCTCGAGCACGCTGCTCTACGGGCGCAAGGGCATCGTGCTGCACGCGATCTCCGGCGTCGACATCGCCGTCTGGGACCTGCACGGCAAGCTCGCGGGGCTGCCCGTCCACGCGCTGCTCGGCGGCAAGATCCGCGACGCCGTGCGGGTCTACGCCACCGGGCCGGAGCCGTCGACCGCACGCGAGCTGGGCTTCGCCGGCGCCAAGCTGCCGCTGACCTACGCGCCCTGCGAGGGCGAGGCCGGCTTCCGGGCCAACGTCGAGATCGCGGCGAAGGCACGCGAGTCGCTGCCCGCCGACTTCCCGCTCATGTACGACTGCTGGATGTCGCTCGACGTCGACTACGCGGCGCGGCTGGCCGCGGCCGTCGCCGACCTCGGGGTGGCGTGGATCGAGGAGCCGCTGCCGCCCGACGACTACTCCGGCCTGCGCCGGCTGCGCGACCGGATGCCGCCGGGCATGATGCTCGCGACCGGCGAGCACGAGTACACCGCCAACGGCTTCCGGCTGCTGTGCGAGGCCGGCGTCGACGTCGTGCAGCCCGACCCGGCGTGGTGCGGCGGGCTCACCGAGCTGCTGCGGATCTCCGCCGTGGCCCAGGTCTTCGGCGTCCGGGTCATCCCGCACGTCGGCGGCATGCCGGCCTACCACTTCATGGTGACGCGGCCCGACGGCGACGTCGCGGAGTTCCCCGTGCTGTCCGCCGACGGCGCGACGGTGACGGGCCAGCACGAGCCGCTGTTCAGCGGCGAGGTGCTGCCGGTCGACGGGCACATCGCGCCGAACGACGCACCGGGATTCGGGCTCACGCTCGATCCCGACGCCGAACTGCTGCCGGCCCTGCCCGGCACGGCCTGATGGAGCGGCCCAGGATCGCCGTCGTCGGTACCGGGTGGTGGTCGGCCAACCACCACATCCCGGCGCTGGCCGGCTACGACGGTGCGGAGCTGGTGGCGCTGTGCGACCCGGTGGAGCCGCGGGCGCGGGCGCTGGCCGCGCGGCACGGCGTGCCGGACGTGTTCACGAGCATCGACGACGTGCTGAGCGGCGGCCGCGTGGACGGCGTGGTGGTCGCCACGCCGCACGCGACGCATCATGCCCTCGCCCGGGCGGCGATCGACGCGGGCGTGCACGTGCTGGTCGAGAAGACCATGACCACGACCGCCGCCGACGCCTTCGACCTGGTGACGGCCGCCGAGAAGGCGGGGCTGCAGCTGTCCGTCGGCTACACCTACCAGTACTCCGACACCGCGTCCTTCGCGCGCGAGGCGGTGCGGGAGGCCATCGGCGAGCTGGTCCAGGTGGTGGCGGAGTTCACCTCGGGCACCGCCGGCATGTTCGCCGCCGCCGAGGCCGGTGACGAGGGCGGCGACGTCGACGACGTCCACCCGGTGACGTACTCGGCGAGCCTCGGCGGAGGTCAGGCCCACACGCAGGTCACCCACGTCATGGGCATGGTGTGCTGGGCCACCGGCCGCGAGGTCGCGGACGTCACGGCGTTCACCGACCACGACGGCCTCGAGGTCGATCTCGACGACGTCGCCGCCTTCCGGCTGGCCGGCGGGGGTACCGGGGTGGTCGCCTCCACTGGGCGGGGCGAGCACGGCATCCGGCACCACGTCCGCTACATCGGCACCGAGGGCAGCGTCGAGCAGGACCTGCTCGCCGCCCGCGTCGTCCTGCGCCGGGCCGACGGCACGGCGGTCGTCCGGACGCCCGCGGCCCACCACCCGCCCTATCCGACCTGTGCGCCCGCGCGGTCCTTCGCCGACCTCGTCGCCGGCCGGGGCCCGAACCACGCACCGGGGCGGCCCGCGGCGGCGACGGTCGCCTTCATCGAGGCGATGCTGGCGGCGGCGTCGACGGGGCGGGTCACCCCGGTGGCGCCCGTGCCGCCGCCGGCCGCTCCGGAGTGACGTCAGGAGTACGATCTACAAATGCGAAGTCGCGTGCACAACCATGAGGAAATGGGTGCATCGCCCGCCGTGAAGTCGGCCGACCGGGTGCTCACCATTCTCGAGTACCTCGCCGACCACCGCGGCGCCACCTTCGCCGCCATCGTCCGCGACCTCGGACTGCCCAACTCCTCCACCCACCAGCTGCTGCGGACCATCCGGCAGCGCGGCTTCGTCGAGTTCGACGAGATCACCCGCGAGTTCAAGCTCGGCTTCCGGCTGTGGGAGGTCGCCCAGTCGTACTCCAGCGTCCAGCACCTGGCCGACATCGCCCAGCCGTTCATGGACGAGCTGACCGCGGTCACCAAGGAGACCGTGCAGCTGTCGCGGCTCGACGGCCTCGAGAACGTCTATCTCGCGATCTCGGAGTCGCCGCACCCGATGAAGCTGGTGTCGTCCGTCGGTCACCGCCTGCCGGCCCACACGACGGGGCTGGGCAAGGTCCTGCTGGCCGAGCTGCCCGACGCCGTGCTCGACGAGCGCCTCGACGGCGCCACGCTGCAACGCTTCACCGAGAACACCATCACCGACCCCGCGCAGCTGCGGGCGGAGCTCAAACGCATCCGCGAGCAGGGGTACGGCGAGGACCGCGAGGAGTACGTGGTCGGCTGCCGGTGCATCGCGATGCCGATCCACGACCCCAGCGGCACCACCATCGCCGCGATGTCGGTGTCGGTCCCCACGCCTCGGTTCGACCAGCAGCTGGCGCGGCAGATCCATGCCGCGCTGCCCGACACCATCCGGCAGCTCGAGGCCAAGCTCGGCGCCGGGGACTGATCACCCCGCGTCGCCGAGCAGGTCCAGCAGGTTCACCGCGACGATGTCCGGCATGATCGCCATGCCGCCGTAGAGGCCGGTGGTGGCGTTGTGGGTGTCGGGCAGGCACATGTCGAACCGGCCCTCGCGGTACAGGTCAAGGCTGGCCGGCAGGTTGTGCGGGCGCCAGGTGTCGTCGCGGTGGTCCAGCAGCCAGCGCACCGCGGCCCACGTGACGCCCTCCTGGTAGCGCCGCCAGTCGACGAGCGGATCGGCGGCCGCGAGGTCGAGGCCGTGCTCGGCGGCCAGCGCGAACGTCGTCAGCACCTCCCACTGCACGTGATCGCGGACCCAATTGGCGAAGTACCAGTCCGACGAGCACAGGCAGGGCTTGGTGTTGTACGTCATCGGCATGCCCCGCGGCTCCCACAGGTGGGTGAATGCCAGCAGCGTCCGCAGCCAGTGCGCCGTCCGCTCCCGATAGCGCGGGTCGCCGAAGAGCCCGAAGCCCAGCTCGTACGCGATGGCGGCGTGCCCCGCCGCCAGCAGGTTCGGTGCGTGCAGCGGCGTCTCCCAGAAGTCGCCGCCCTCGGGCCGGTGCAGGTCGAGGCAGGCGTCGAGGGCGCGCCGCGCGGCCGCGGAGAACTCCTGCTCGCCGGTCAGCGCGGCCAGCTCGAACAGGCGGATCGCCGGCGTCATGCTGAGGTCGAGCGCGGTGTCGCCCGGCTGGCCCATCGGCGCGACGAGGTCGCGGGCGACCAGGAAGTCGTCCTTCCTCCAGTGCCGGCCCTCGGGATCGAACCCGAACGAGCCGTCCGGGCGCTGGTGCGCCAGCAGCTCGCGACCCTCGGCCAGCAGCGCGTCGGTGCCGGGCTCCGGTTCGGGCGCGAGCGAGGCGACCTGCTCGGCCATCGTCCGGGCGTGCGGGCTGTCCGGGAACCGGTCGAGGTAGGCCCGGGCGAAGCGCGGCTCGCGGCGGAACGTGTCCGTCTCGGACTGCGCGGTGCCGTAGCCGCGGCCCTCGTGCCACAGACGCGTCGTCACCGCCTCGGCGATGCGGTGCAGCGTCTCCTCGATCGGCCAGCGCGGTGCCGGCGGCTCCGGCAGGCCGTTGCGGACCACCCAGTCGGTGACGGCGTCCAGGCTGCGTCCGGTCACCACCGACACGTGCGCCGTCAGCTCGATGCGCTGCCCGCGGTGCAGCTCCATCGGCGGGTCGGCGTGCCAGCCGTCGCCGGCGCCGTCGCGCGCCTCCGGCAGCATCAGCCCGAGCAGCGAGCCGTCGCGCCGCTCCACCAGGTTCGGCGCCGCGAACACCGGCTGCGGGTGCTCGCGCCGCATGCTGAACCACCCGGTGCAGTCCTGGTCGGGCTCCCACGACAGCGCGACCGCGGTGCCCGCCCTCGACACCGCCATGACCGGGACGGCGACGGTGGTGCGATGCGGCGTGACCCGCATCGCCCACGGGTCGCGGAACCAGTCGGTGCCGCTGGTCCATTCGCGGCCGACGGCCCACTCGACGCCGGGGAGGATGGCGTCGTCGCGGTCGGCGCCGAACGAGCCCTCGCCGACGCGCAGCCACGGACCCCGCAGGTAGCGCACGTACAGGTCCTGCTGCGACTCCAGCACGTAGTGCAGCCGCAGCCGCGCGTCGGCCGGGTCCAGGGTCAGCGTGACGCGGCCGGTCAGCGCCGGCCCGGTGAACGGCGAGCCGATCCACGTGTCGAACGACGTGCCCCGCAGCGCCTCGGCGACGACCGTCGCGCGGACGTCGAAGGCCAGCTCGTGCGTCGTGGCCGCGGCGATCCCGGCGGCCTCCAGGCGCATCGGGACGGGGGAGTCGCGCAGGCAGACCTCGCCGAGATGGTCCAGGACGGCGAGCAGGGTCCCGTCCGGCGCCGTGAGCTCGGCCCAGCCCCAGCCGGTGGTGCGCCGGTGCACGTCGACCCGCAGCGCGTCGTTGCGCAGGACCCGGCTCTCACCGCCGTAGGCGGCGTGGCGGTACCGCGGCTGCGTCGTCAGGTCGGGGGATGTCGTCATGGTCGGCGGCCTCCGAGGAGTCGGTCGAGGGTTCCGCCCAGGACGAGTGCGCGCTCGGCGGCGCTCCACCAGGGCGTGTGGTCGCGGACGACGGCCAGCGACTGGGTGTAGGTGAGGTGCGGCCGGGCGGCCGGGAAGTCCGAGCCCCAGGTCAGCCGTGCGGCGCCGAACGCCTCGGCGATCGGGCGGAGCAGCCGCTCGCGGGCCGCGGTGTAGGGCATGTCCCAGGCCGGCGCGCTCACGTAGTGGAAGCCGGAGACCTTGACATACACGTTCGGCAGCTCGGCGAGGCCGAGCAGGGCGGCGAGGTCGTCGTCGAAGCTCGGCGCGTTCAGGCGGACCAGGCCCTGGTGGTGGATCAGCAGCGGCAGTGCGGGGTGCGCCGCGGCGATCGTGCGCAGGTCGGCGAACCACGCCGGCGACAACGAGAGCGACGCCACCAGGCCCAGCTCCGCGGCGGTGGCGAAGAACTCACGCCCCTCGTCGGTGCGGAACCACCCGTCGTTCTCGTCGCGGACGTAGTGCGTGAACGCCGTCAGCCCGTACCGCTCGGCGGCGTCGCACAACCGGCCCGCGGCGCCGGGGCGATGGTGCTCCGGCCGCCACGAGCCGTCGACGTCGGCCACGGCCACCAGCCGGTCGGGGTACCGGTGGGCGGCCGCGGCCACGTAGTCGTTGTTGTCGTCGTTGGCGAAGTCCGGGCCGGCGTCGGCGCCGATGCGGGCGCAGACGACGGCGGCCCGGTCGACGCCGTTGCCGTCCATCTCGTAGAGCAGTGCCTCCACCGAACCCCGGTGGCCGGGGTCGGGGACGCGGGCGTCGTACGGCCAGCGCCGCCACGCGTGGCAGTGGCTGTCGATGATCACGCGATCGGCCCGGCCGTCAGATCAGCTGGCGCCGCGCGGCCCAGGCCACGACCTGGATGGTGCTGGTGGCGCCGATGCGGTCGCACAGGGCCCGCGACCGGCGGCGGATGGTGCGGTCGGACAGCTCCAACCGCCGCGCGATCGTCTCGATGCACAGGCCTTCGGCGAACAGCGCGATGAGGGCCAGTTCGTCGCGGCTGAACACGTTCCGATAGGTCGTGCCGGCCGAGTCGGCCTCTGCGAGCGTCACGGACAACGGACTCCCACCTTCTCCGGATGTCGGGGATGTGAAGTTCGTATCACTGATGTGAACTTACCGTGGGAGTCGAAACCGGTCAATCCGCTGGGAACCAGCCGACCGAGTCGACCTGGAGGTGCGGGTTCCAGGTCGGGTAGTCGGCGCCGACGGCGTGCATCGTCACCTCCACATGGTCGATCGCCGACCGGCCGGCCCACTGCGACACGTCGAGTGCGACCTCGTTCCACCGGTCGGCCGTGTACGGCTGGGTGACGGTCAGCTCGTCGTCGCCGGAGGCCAGCGTGAAGGTCACCTCGTAGCCGGTGGCGCCGGGCGCGCCGCCGTAGGAGTTGACGTAGGCGACCACCCTCCCGGCGTCGCTGAGGTCCAGCGGCTGGGCGGGGTCGACGTACATCGTCTTGGGTGCGAGCGACGAGCCGACCGTCGCGGCGCCGTCCAGCAGGTGGGTCCCGGCCTGGGGGATGCCCGGGCCGTTCGCCATCGACGTCACCGCCGTCACCGTGTCCACGCCCGGACCGGCCTGCCAGCCCTGCGTGGTGCCGTCGTCGAAGTCGTAGATCGGCGTGGCGACGGGGACGGGCGGCGGCGGGACGTCCACGCGCTCGGTGTACTGCAGCCCGCCGGCCACGAAGCACAGGGCGGGGTCGTACTCGTCGGCCGGGGCCGAGCTCGCGACCGTGACGATGAACGTCCGCGACTCGCCCGGCGCCAGCCCGGCGGCGTCGAGCGCGGCGGGCTCGACGGCGACACCGTCGCAGGCGCGGACCTCGATCGGCTCCGCGACCGGCCGCAGGTCGTCGTTGCGCACGGTGATCTCGACGGGATCGCCGACGCCGATGCCCTCGGCCGCGCTCGCGTCGACCTCGACGTTGGCCACCCGCTCGGCGCCGGTCAGCCGGCTCGCCAGCCGGACGTCGTCGACGTCGAAGTGACCGGACCACTCGGCGTTGGTGTCGCCGCGGGCCCACACCTTGATCCGTTCGATGCCCTCGCGGCCGGACCAGCCGGTGAGGTCGACGGCGACGCTCTGCCAGCCGCCGTCGGCGGGCAGCCGGGCCGCGCCCTCGGCGATGCTGCCGTCGGTGCCGTACAGCCGCACCTTGGCGAAGCGCGAGCCGATGTCGGCGTCGTCGGGGATCCGCACCCGCAGCGTCAGCGCGGCGGCGGCGCTCGCGTCGGCCGGCTCGGCCAGCACGACGTCGGTGCCCCGCCACAGCTGGGCCAGGTTCGCCGACATGCCCGACTCGTAGGTGAAGCTGGTCCGCAGGAACCCGTCGTCGGCGGCGACGGCGTTCGCGGCGTCGGACGTGCGCCAGCCCTGGGTGCCGCCGGCGAAGTCGAACAGCGTCGTCGCCCGCAGCGGCCTGGCGGTGACGCTCGCGCCGGCGGTCACCGGGAGGTCGCGGACGGCGAGCGCGTCCGGGTCCCAGCCGTCCACCAGCTCCGACCAGTCGTCGATGCCGATGACGTCGAGCGCGAACTCCGTGACCTCCAGCGACCGTTCGGTGTCGATGTAGGTGAAGACGTCGTGGATCAGCTTGCGCTCGGCCGGCGGCGCGGGGTCGGGGCGGCTGTCGTCCCACCACCACAGGCCCAGCCGCAGTCCGCCCTCGTGCTTGTGGTCGACGTGCCGGTGCAGGATGAACGAGTCGATGGCCGGCAGGAAGTGGATCTTGTAGTAGGCCAGCGCGTAGCACGCGGCCTGGAGCCGTTCGGCCTCGGCGCTGTCGCCGGGGGTGTTGCAGCCCTGCTCGGAGAGGATGACCCGGCGCGGCTGCCCGTCGTAGAGCTGCTCCGGGCGGGTCAGGTAGGCGTTGAGCACCTCGATGTTCTTGAACGTGATCCGCGGCGTGGTGTCGGGGTCGGGGGTGGCGGTGGTGTCCTCCCAGAACGCCGGGTCCAGCAGGTTCTCGGGGTACGGGTGGTGGGCGATGTGCCAGGCGTAGTCGCCGTGCGCCTTGGTCAGCGCGTTGAGGCCGTCGACCACGTCCTTGCCGGGGTAGAAACGGCCGGCCGGGACGGCGGGGCCGCTCGGCGTCGTCCACGAGTGGGTGAGCGAGGTGTACGTCCTGGCCTGCTCGTAGGCGGTGCGCGTCGCCAGGTGGGTGATGCGCAGCGCCCGCTCGTAGCTGAGCAGGAACTCCTCCAGCGGCTTCTCGCCCATGTTCTGCCACACGAACTGCGCGTCGACCTCGTTGCCGACGATGAACCCGGTGGCGCGGCCGTAGCGCTGGTCCTCGCGGGTGTAGCGGCCGGCGAGGAACTCGATCGCCGCGGTGTAGTGCGCCACGCCCTCGGCCGTCTCGGTGTTGAACGCGAAGACCGGGCCGCCGGTGAGGTCGGCGTCGGGGTGCTTGAGCACCGGCCAGGCCGAGTTCGGCGAGTCGTCGCGGTACAGGATGAGGATGAGGTTCACCACCGCCCCGTTGTCGGACAGCGGCTTGATCTGCCGGTCGAGGCTCGCGACGTGGCCGGCGTCGAAGTAGTACTCCGTCCCGTTCCAGGTGAACGGGATGGACCGGTCCGGGCCCTCGTCGGTGAGCTGCATCAGGTCGTTGAAGGCGACGTTGATCCCGGCGTGGCCGACGCCCAGCTCCTCCGCGTCGGCCGTCATCTGCACCTGCAGGCCCTTCTTGGTCGGGCTCTGCGGGTACGGGAAGTCGTTGACCGGCGTGATGCGGACGTCGTCGGCGTAGTGGTAGGTGCCCAGTGGCGCCCCGTCGACCACGGCGAGGTACTTGCTGTAGTAGAGCTCGCGGTCGGCAGCCGTGCGCCCGATGTCGGCGGTGAAGGCGCCGTCCGGCGTCGCCGTGCCGGTCGCGACCGGCTCCCGGCCGGCCCAGTCGGTCTCGGGCACCTCCGTCGGCAGCGCGTACACGTCGACCTGGGCACCGCCCGGCGCCGTTCCCGCCACCGTGACGGCGTCGTCGGTGACGGTGACGCCGGTGATGCCGGCGGTGTCGGCGTCGGCGGTGTCGGGCGCCGCGCGTGCGGGCACGCCCGCCAGCGCACCCAGCCCCAGGGCGGACGCGAGCAGCGGCAGGACGATGGATCGAAGGCGGCGGCGATGGCGCATGACAGGCTCCTTTGCCGAGCTGAGACGATTCAGTGACCGACTGTGGCCCGGCGTGCAGTGACGATCAACGAAATGGCCTGATGCGGTCATCTCGCTCGGGGCCGCCCGGATTCCTTGACACCGCTGACGGCCATGGGTGAGGGTCTGAATCGTTTAACTCCCCCCACCACCGTCGGCACGGAGGGCAGCTCATGGCCGCGACCACCGGAACCCGACCGGCCGCCGCGCCGGTCGAAGAGCCGTCCGGTGCCGCGCGCGGCCGCCGCCCGATCGCGTGGTACGCCTACCTCGCGCTGCTTCCGCTGCTCGTGGTGCTCGCGCTGTTCCAGTACTACCCGGCGCTCAACGGCATGGTCCGCTCGTTCTGGGACTGGAACCCGGGACAGGTCTCGACGTTCGTCGGGCTGGACAACTACGCCAAGATGCTCGAGGACGACATCTGGTGGCGGTCGTTCCGCAACCTCGGCTACATCTTCGTCTTCGGCATCGTCTCGTGGGTTATCCCGCTGGTGGCGGCCGAACTGCTGATCACGCTGCGCAGCCAGCGGGCGCAGTTCGTCTACCGGACGCTGCTGATCCTGCCGATGGCCTTCCCCGGCGTCGTCACCGCGCTCGTGTGGTCGTTCATGTACCACCCGAACAACGGCGTCATCAATCGCGCGCTGACGGCGGTCGGCCTGGAGGGGCTGACCCGGAACTGGGTGGGTGACCCGTCGTACGCGCTGTGGTCACTGCTGTTCATCGGGTTCCCGTTCATCGCCGGGCTGCCGTTCCTGATCTTCTACTCCACCTTGCAGAACATCCCGCGGGAGATCTTCGAGGCGGCCGCGCTCGACGGCGTCGGGCGGATCCGCCGCTTCTGGACCGTGGACCTGCCGCTGATGGCGCGTCAGGTGCGGCTGCTGTTCTTCCTGGCCGTGATCGGGACGCTGCAGTACGGCTTCATGGCCTACATCGTCACCTCCGGCGGTCCCGACAACTCGACCATGGTGCCGGTGCTGCGCATGATCAACGTCGCCTTCCAGGGGCAGGACTGGGGCTACGCCGCCACGCTGTCGACGACGCTATTCGTCTTCACGCTGGTGCTCAGCGCCGTCGTGGTGTTCGTCCGGCGCTCCGACTCGTCGTCCACCAACGTCCGAGGATTGCGATGAGCAGACAGTGGGGCGTCAAGACGGCGCTGACGATCCTCGTCGCGGTCGGCCTGTTCCCCTACCTGTTCATGCTCACGACGTCGGTCAAGGACAACCTGCAGTTCTCCGAGAACTACTGGGTGCCGGTGCTGCCGTTCCACTGGGAGAACTACGCGACGGCGTGGGAGCAGATCCAGCCGTACCTGCTCGCCTCGGTGATCGTGGCCGCGGCGGCGATCGTCCTGATCGTCGTGCTGTCGCTGGTGGCCGGCTTCGTGCTGGCGCGATACGCGTTCCCCGGCCGGACGTTCTTCTTCGTGGTGATCGCGGCGCTGATGATGGTGCCCAGCATCTCCAGCCTGATCCCGCTGTTCGTCATGATGCGCGACTTCGACCTGCTCAACACGTATCCGGTGCTGATCATCCCGCACGTCGCCGGCGGCGTCGTCATCGGCACGATCCTGATGAAGACCTTCATCGAGGGCATCCCGCAGGAGCTCTTCGACGCCGCCCGGGTCGACGGTGCGGGCGGGGCCAGGCTGTTCCTCTCGATCATGACCCCGCTCTCGCTGCCCGTCATCGGCACCGTCGCGCTGATCACCATCAACGGCGTGTGGAACGACTTCTTCTGGCCGTTGCTCACCATCACCGAGAACGAGCTGCGCACGGTGTCGGTCGGGTTGCTGTTCTTCCAGGGCCAGTCCGGGACGGAGTACGGGCCGATGTTCGCGGGCTACCTGCTGGCCAGCGTGCCGCTGCTGGTGTTGTTCACGTTCCTGTCGAAGTACTTCCTCGCCGGCGTCCAAGGTGGCCTGCCCGGCTCTCACTAGCCGGGGCGAGGTTCTGGCCGGTTCCGGTCAAGACGCTGGGTCGTCGCCGATCGGCGGGCACCATGTGGGGGAACCCACCGATGCTGAAACGTTCAAAGGTCGAAGGGAGCCGCCATGTCCGTACTCGTCCGACGTCGTACGCGGGCGACGGTGCTGCTTGCCGTTCTCGGAATGACCGCGTCGCTGACCGCCGCCTGTGGATCGGATGATTCCGGCGGCGACGGCGACCGGGTCACCATCACCCTGTCGGGGCC
This sequence comes from Jiangella rhizosphaerae, assembly GCF_003579925.1. Classification (GTDB taxonomy): domain Bacteria; phylum Actinomycetota; class Actinomycetes; order Jiangellales; family Jiangellaceae; genus Jiangella; species Jiangella rhizosphaerae. Next base: position 23,505 of record NZ_QUAL01000054.1, read on the forward strand.
GAACCAGTGGAACAACGACCCGCAGAGCTTCGGCCCCGCCTGGGAGGACCTGGTCGAGCGGTTCGAGGAGGCCGAGCCCGGCATCGACGTGGAGACGACGGTGCTGCCGGTCGCGGAGTTCGCGCAGACGCTGTCGACCCAGCTGTCCGCCGGTACCGCGCCGGAGCTGATCTTCAACCAGGCGCCGCACACGCCGGACCAGGTGGTGGCGCTCGACGACTACCTGGCCCAGCCGAACCCGTACGTCGAGGGCAACGAGGCCTGGATCGACCTGTTCAACCAGGACTACTTCGGCCCGGACGCGCCGACCGCGCGCAACGCCGCCGGCAACTACGAGTTCATCCCGTTCAACCTGGTCATCGTCGGCGTCTACTACAACGCCGACATCATGGACGAGGCCGGCGTCGAGGCGCCGATCGAGACCTGGGGCGAGCTGATGGACGCGTGCGCCGCCATCACCGACGCCGGCTACGTGCCGTTCTCGATGGACCAGGGCTGGCTCGGCCAGGGCTGGACGATGGGGATCATCGGTTCGATGCTGCTCAGCTCGCACGCGGAGGAGTGGAACCAGTTCGCCGCCGACGGCCAGCCGGGCACCGCGGCGCAGGTGACGCCGAAGAGCATGGCGCGGGCCATCCTCACCGGCGAGCTCGACCCGACCGCGACGCCCGAGGTGGCCGAGACCATGGAGCTGCTCAAGCAGTTCTTCGACGAGTGCGCCACGCCGAACTGGTCCGGCATCGCCGGCGGCGCCTCGTTCATCGGCTACGACGACTTCGTCGGCGGCCGCGCGGCCATGACGTACGGCACCAACTTCGCCGCGGAGAACCTGGCCGACGTCGACTGGGAGTGGGGCACCATGCCGTTCCCGACCATCACCGAGGACGAGAGCGAGCTGTCCACCGGACAGGAGGCGCAGTTCGGCGCCGCGCCCGGCGGCACCAGCTACATGATCCCGGCCACCACCGAGGGCGAACAGCTGGAGGCCGCGGTCAAGTTCCTGCAGTTCGTCACCAGCCCCGAGGGCGGCCAGCCGTGGCTGGACGGCTCCGGCGGCATCCCGTCGCTGGTCGACGCCGAACCGGCGCCCGGTCTGGAGGGGCTGATGACCGGCGCGTGGTTCGAGACCCCGACGATCCCGGCCGTCACGTTCGTGCCGAAGGCGAGGAACGGCCAGACCGTCTACGACGGCTACCTCCTGGGTGACAAGTCGCTGGAGGACCAGCTGGCGGAGATGCGCAACGACTGGACCGAGTGGGCGACGGAGATGGCGGCCGACGGCGGCTGGACGGAGGACTGGGCCACGCAGTAGCTGGCGGGCGTCGCTGGCCGCTTCCGGCCGAATCCTGGAGCGCGGCCGGGTGCCGTCGCTAGGTTCTGAATCGATTTGCGCCGGGTGCCGCCTGGACTTTCGGATCGTGAGGAGGCTCGCATGACCCACGTCCGCCCGTCGTCCCGCCGGCTGCGCAGCGCCGTGGCCGTCGCGGCCGGAGCGCTCGCGCTGACGGTGAGCGCGCTCGTCCAGGCCGGAGCCGCCGGTGACCCGCCGGCCGCGGCCGCCGCGACCGAGGGGGTGTCGTCCGTGACCGCCACGGACGACACCGTCACGGTCGCGGGCTCGGTGGCGCCCGGAGCCGACGTCGACGTGTACGCCCTCGGCATCGAGCAGGAGGTCGTCGACTGGGCCTCGGGCACCATCGTCGGCCGGGCGAGGGCGGACGCCGGCGGCGCCTTCTCCGTCGCGGTACCTCGCGACCCCGCGGCCGGCCCGGACCCGCTGTACCACCGCTACGTCGCCGTCGTCGACGGCGTGCCGGCCGGCACCTACCGGCACGTCGACACGCTGGACCTGACGCCGTCGTCGGACCGGCCCTACCCGGACGCGGTGAACAAGAAGGGTCTGCAGGTCAAGATGACCGACGACGCCGAGGAGCTGGGTGTCCAGCACGCGGCGATCAACCTCGTGGTCAACGACCTCATGCTCGCCACCGAGGCCGACCCGGCCGACACCATCCGGTTCGAGTCGGGCGGCCGCACCTACTACTTCGACAGGAGCGAGGTCGAGAAGCTCGACCAGCAGATCAAGCCGCTGTCGGACAACGGGGTCCTGGTCTCGCTCATCCTGCTGGCCCGCCACCCCGACCAGGTGCCGAACCCGGACAACGACGTGCCCGAGCTGGTGCACCCCGACGCCGCTCTCGGCGGGCCGGGCGCGCTGCTGTACGGGTTCAACGCCGTGACGCCGGACGGGGTGCGGTACTTCACCGCGGCGATGGAGTTCATCACGCAGCGCTGGAGCGGCGCGGAGGCCGAGAACACCCATGGCCTGCCGCGCAGCTGGAACGAGATCGTCGTCCCGGTGGCGGAGTGGGCCGGCCGTAGCGCCGTCACCCGGATCGAGGTCTCGGTCGCCGCACCGGACGCCACGGGTCCCTGGCCGATGCAGTTCCAGATCGACGACCTGGCCTATTACACACGGACCCGTTCGTGACCCTCGACCCCGGGAGCTCGCCCATGATCTCGTTCGCTGACCAGTCCGCCGTCGTCGTGGGCGCCGGTGCCGGCATCGGCCGGTCCGCGGCCGGCCTCCTGGCCCGGCTGGGCGCCGCGGTCACGTGCGTCGACCGCGACGCCGCGGCGGCGGCCGAGGCGGCGGACGAGATCAGAGCGGCCGGTGGGCGGGCACTGGCCGCCACGGCGGACGTCACCGACCCGGCGGCCGTGCGGGCCGCGTTCGGCGCCGCCGCCGGCGAGTTCGGCCCGATCCACGCCGCCGTGAACTGCGCGGGCATCACCGGGCAGACCGGGATCCCGAGCCACGAGGTGAGCCTCGACGACTTCGCGCACGTGCACCGCGTCAACGTGCACGGTGCCATGGTGGTGAGCCAGGTGGCCCTCGGGCACATGCTGCCCAACGGCTACGGCCGGATCGTCCACGTCGCGTCGATCAGCGGCAAGGACGGCAACCCCAACATGGTCGCCTACTCGTCGTCGAAGGCGGCGCTCATCGGCATGGTGAAGGTCCAGGGCAAGGAGTACGCGCAGCGGGGGATCACCGTCAACGCGATCGCGCCGGCGGTCATCCGCACCGACATGGTGGCCGCGCTCCCCGACGACGTCGTGGCGTACATGGTGTCGAAGATCCCGATGGGGCGGACCGGAGAGCTGGACGAGGCTGCGGCGATGATCGCCTTCGTCGCGTCCTCGGCCTGCAGCTTCACGACCGGTTTCACGTTCGACCTGACCGGCGGCCGGGCCACGTACTGAGTCCGAAAACCGGACGAATCGGATCTAGCCAGTTACGGCGAGATGCCGCTAGTGTTTCCCCAACATCGGGGTGGCTTTCAACACTTCCCGTAGAAAGTCGGCCGCAGCCTGGCTCCGATGCCGCATGCGATCTCGAGCACGGTCACCCACTTTCGACGGAGCGAGGAGACGACCATGGCTCAGGAACACAGGTTGAGCCGGCGCCGGCTGCTGACGATCAGCGCCGGCACGCTCGCGGTGGCGGCCATCGCCCCCGCCACGCCGGCGCTGGCCGACCAGCTGGTGCAGAACGTGCCCAACCCGCTGCTCCCGCCGGGCAAGCGCGGCACCATCCTGTACACGCAGCGCGACGCCACCGCGCGGCGCGGCATCTGGAACAACCCCGCCCCCACCATGGGCTACTTGGGCGGCCCGAACTTCCCCGCCGACCCCGACGATCTCGGACCGCTGGTCCCGCTGCCCGGCGGCTTCCGCGAGGTCTTCCAGTTCCTGGCCCGCGCCGGGTTCAAGCAGGTCGAGTTCGCCGGCTACAACCAGCACGCGGAGAACCAGGGCGGGGCCGCGCCGCCACTGACGCAGAGCGGGCGGCTGCTGCGCGAGAACTTCCCCGCCTACCTCGACTACGCCCGGACGCTGCGCGGCTTCCTCGACGAGGCCGGGCTGGAGGCCATCGGCAACCACGGGTTCATCCCCAACAGCTGGCCGGGCGGCCCGAACGGCGGCATGACCACCGACGACTACGACCGCTTCCAGATCGAGCTCGAGTTCGCGTCGATCCTCGGCATGCCGTACATGGGCACCGGCGGCGACCCGACCGGCAGCTCGGCGAAGGAGGCCTGGGACCTCGCGGCGCAGAAGTGGGAGGCGATCAACGACCTCGCCGCGCCATGGCGCATCTCGATCTACCCGCACAACCACGCCGACGCCTACGGCTTCCTGCAGGACGGCCCGATGGTGCAGGTGACGGTCGACCGCGTGACGGGCGCGCCGCTGCCGCAGCCGCAGATGGTGCGGGGCGAGTCCGGCATCCGCAAGATGCAGTACTACTTGGACATCACCCCCAGCACGAAGTGCTACTGCGAGATCGACATCTACTGGGCGCACTCGGCGCAGCACCGGTTCCGCTGGTACTACGACTGGGAGGGCCAGCGCCGCGAGAGCGTCTTCAGCCCGATCGACCAGATCGCCGCGCAGCCGCTGCGCTACCCGCTCTACCACGCCAAGGACGGCGAGCGCCGCGACGACCAGCCGGTCGGCGTCGGCGAGGGCTACCGGATGATCCCGTTCGGCGACCCGCGCAGCGACATCGACTACGACGCGATCTTCCGGCGGCACCGTCCGCGCGGCTACCACAACCCCAACTACGAGGACGACACCGCTCCCGGCGGCGCGGCCGATCCCGGCCGATCGCTGCGGCACGCGGTGATCAGCGGCACCAACATGGCCAACATGGCCCGCTGAGACTCCCCGGCCGGCCGGGTGGCCCCCGGCCGGCCGGGTGAATCAGCCCGCCTCAGCTCGCCCGGCTCAGCACGCGCTCGACGTACCGGGGAGCGGGCTCATCGGTGGCGATGCGGCCGTCCGCCACCTCGACGACGCGGTCGACCCAGTGCAGCGACTGCGGCCGGTGCGTGACGACGATGGTGGTCCGGCCGGCCGACGCCACCCGCATCGCCTGGTTCACCTTCCGCTCGCTGGCGAGGTCGAGGTTGGACGTCGCCTCGTCGAGGATGAGGATCGACGGGTCGCCGAGCAGCGCCCGGGCCAGGCACACCAGCTGCCGCTGCCCGGCCGACAGCGACCGGCCCCGTTCGGCCACCACGTGGTGATAGCCGCCCGGCAGCCGGGTGATGAACTCGTGCGCCCCGACGGCGCGGGCGGCCGCCTCGACCTCGGCGTCGCTGGCGTCCGGCCGCGCGTAGGCGATGTTGTCGCGGATGGTGCGCGAGAACAGGAACGGCTCCTGCGGCACGTACCCCAGGTGGCGCCGGTAGCTGGTGACATCGAGGTCGTCCAGCGGCCGGCCGTCGACCAGCACCCGGCCGTCGGTGGGGTCGTAGAACCGCGCGACCAGCTTCGACAGCGTCGACTTGCCGGCGCCGGTGCGTCCGACGAACGCGACCCGCTGGCCGGCCGGCACGTGCAGGTCGACGTCGCGGACGGCGTCGGTGGCGGCGCCGGCGTAGCGCAGCCGCACCCCGTCGAACCGGAGGTCGCCGGCGATCGCGTCGACGGGGACGGCGTCGGGCCGCACCGGCGTCGACGTCTCCAACGCCAGCAGCGCGCGGACCCTGACCAGCCCCGTCCGGGCCCGCTGGTACACGTCGAACACCGCGGACAGCTGCTGCACCGGCGCGAACACCTGGGCGAGGTACAGCAGGAACGCGATCAGCGTGCCGAGCGCCAGCGTGCCGGCCTCGATGCGCTGCGCGCCGACCCAGAGCACCGCCGCGATGGCCAGCACCGAGAGCAGCTCGATCGCCGCGACGTACACCGACGTCGCGTACAGCCCGCGCAGGCTGGCCGCGACGTACTGGCGGCCGAGCCCGGCGAACCGCCCGAGGTTGACCGCCTCGCGCCGGAACGCGTGGGTGACCCGGATGCCGGCCATGCTTTCCTGCACGTCGGCGTTGATGGTCGACAGCAGCTCGCGGGCGTCGTCGTAGGCGACCGACGCGCGCCGCCGGTACCACCAGGTGACGGCCGCGGCGAACGGCACGACCCCCAGCACGACCAGCGCCAGCATCGGATCCAGCGCGACGACCACCATCGTCATGCCAGCGAACGTGGCGACGCTGACGACGGCGTTGATCAGGCCGACCTGGAACAGCTGGGCGATCGCGTCGACGTCGGAGGTCATCCGGGTCATCACCCGGCCGGCCTGGGTGCGGTCGTAGAAGTCGATGCCCAGCCGCTGCAGCTGGCCGAAGATGCGCACCCGCATCGCCAGCAGCAGCCGCTCGGTGCTGCGCGTCGTCCACAGATACCCCGTGCGCTGGTCCAGCCAGAGCAGTCCGACCAGCACCGCCGCGACGAGGCACACCCACAGCAGCACGGACGTCGAGCCGGCGCGCATGCCGTCGTCGACCGCCCGCTGCACGAGCATCGGGTTGACCAGCGTGATGGCCGCCTCCAGGACGACCAGCACGAGGCCGACCAGCAGGCCGCCGACGTACGGGCGCAGGAACGACGCCAGCCGCAGCGGGCCGCGGGTGACGTTCTCGCGCCCGAGGTCGACGCCCGGAGGATCCTTCGGCGGCGGCAGAGCGGCGATCCGCTCGGCCACCGCGGGCGGCACGGCGAGCTGCAGGCTGGGCAACGAGCCGGTGGCGTCCTGGCGCGACTCCCACGCCGACGCCGTCGCCTCGAACCGGCCGGACCGCGCGTGCGACAGGAGATCACTCGACCGGTCGGCGACGACATCGGTGCCGGGACCGTCGCCGAACAGGTCGCGGTAGAGCGCGTTGCGCTCCAGCAGCTCGGCGTGCCCGCCCTCGTCGACCACCCGGCCGTCGTCGACGAGCACGACGCGGTCGGCCAGCCGCAGCGTGGACTCCCGGTAGGCAACCAGCAGGACGGTGCGCCCGGCGAGGAACGGCTCGAGGTTGGCGTGGATGCGCTCCTCGACCTTGACGTCCACCGACGAGGTGGCGTCGTCGAGCAGCAGGATGTCGGGCTCGGCCAGCAGCGCCCGGGCCAGCGCGACCCGCTGCCGCTGCCCGCCCGACAGCGTGATGCCCTGCTCGCCCACCACGGTGTCGTAGCCGTCGGGCAGCGCCTCGACGAACTCGTCGGCCAGCGCCGCACGGGCGGCCGCGCGGATCTCGTCCATGCCGGCATCGGGCCGGCCGTAGGCGATGTTCGCCGCGATGGTGTCGGAGAACAGGAAGCTGTTCTCGAACACCACCCCGATGCGGCGGCGCAGCTCCGGCAGCGACCAGCGGCGCACGTCGATGCCGTCGACGGTGATGGTGCCGGCGTCGGCGTCGAAGAAGCGCGGAAGCATCGACAGCGCCGTCGACTTCCCGCACCCGGACGGCCCGACCAGCGCGACCGTCTCGCCCGGCCGGACGTCGAGACTGAAATGGCGCAGCACCTGGTGGCCGTCGCCGTCGGCGTAGGCGAACCGGACCCGGTGGAACGAGACCGCGCCGCCGCGCTCGTCGGCGGCGGCCGGGCGCAGCGGCTCGGTGATCTCGGCCTGCAGGTCGAGCAGTTCGCCGACCCGCTCGGTGGCCGCCTTGCACAGCGGGGCGTTGGTCAGCACCATGCCGGCGACGCGGGCGGCGCCGATCAGCTCGGCGAGGTAACCGATGCAGGCCAGGAACACGCCGATGGTGAGCCGGCCCTGGATGACCAGCAGTCCGCCGGCCAGGAGCACCAGCACCTGTCCGAACAGCGGCGCGCCCTGCAGCGACGCCATGAACGGCGCCCGCAGCCGGACCGCCCGGACGCGGGCGCGGAACATGTCGAGCAACGCGCCGTGCAGCCGCGCGGTCTCGGCCGGCTGCTGGCCGAACGCGCGGACCACACGGACGCCGGTGACGGCCTCCTCGACTCGGGAGGTCATCTCCGCCTCGCGGTGCTGGGCGTCCCACCCGGCGGCGTACACCAGGCGGCGCTGCCGGTTGGTGACCGCGAAGACCACCACGATGACGGCGACGACCAACGCGGCGATGAGCGGCGACAGCGTGAACATGACGACCACCGCGAGCAGCGACGACAGCAGCGTCGCGGCCACCTGCGGGATCCAGCTCAGCAGCATGTGCACGTAGCGCAGGTCGCCGCTGATGCGCGACACCAGCTGGCCGCTCTGCAGTTGCGCGTGGCCGGTGAAGTCGAGGCGCTGCAGCGTGTCGTACACGTCGCGGCGCAGGTCGTCCTGGATGCGGAACGCGGTGGTGCCACCGACGTAGCGCCACCAGCTGGACAGGATGAAGCGGGCCACCGCCAGGCCGATGAGCAGCACGATCATCGGCAGCAGCGGCGCGGACCGGGTGTCGATGGCGTCATCGACCACCCGGCCCTGGGTGACGGGGACCGCGGCGACCGCGACCGCCCAGGCCAAGGCCACGACGACGGAGATGATCAGGGTGCCGCGGTGGCGGAGGAGGTACGGTGCGAGTCGGCGGAACGTGCCGGGCGGCGGCTGTGAGGGTTCGGCTGACGCGACGGTCAGCGGCGGCGTTGAGGGTGTGGTGGCGGTCTGCTGACTTGAGGGACGCGCGGACGCGGTGCGGCGGGGCACAGGGATCTCCCGGGAGCAGCGGGTCGGATTGACGGACGCCCCGAACGGGGCCGCCGACGATCCTACGCCCGTGTGGTGACGGCGATCAACGGTCCGGAGCGAGTTCCGAGACGTCGATGTCGACCTCGAACGGTGCCCGGATGGGCGCCGTCTGCCCGGCTGTCCAGGTGCCCAGCTCGGTGTAGCTGGACGTGCCCTCGGGCAGCGCGTAGGCGGTCAGGCTGAGCTCCGGCTGGAACTCGACCCGCCAGAAATGCGGGATGCCGGCCTCGGCGTACTTGGCCGGCTTGAGGATGCGGTCGACCGATGCGGACGCGGGCGACACGATCTCGATGACGATCAGCGCATCGGCCGCCATGGCCTTCGCCCCGCCGCGCCGCACGACGTCGTGGGGCAGCACCATGAGATCCGGGATGAGGTAGGTCGGGTCCATGTCGACGGTGACGGGACCGAGGATGCGGAGGCCTGACGGCAGCGCATCCCAGAGCCGCCGGCGCAGGATGTCGGAGACCGACTCGTGCCAGAGCCCCGGGCCCGGCGTCATGAGCAGACCGCCGTCGACGATCTCGAACCGCCAGTCCGACTCGGGCAGCGCGAGGAGATCGTCGAACGTCCACCATCGAGAGCTGGCCGGGAGCTCGACCGCCGGCATGTCGACCACCACCATCTGGGTTCTCCTGTTCTCGCGAGTTTCGCACTGCTGTTCGGCATGCCGCCACTCTTGCTGGCAGCGGCGCCGCCTTCCACCGGCGGATCGCGAAATGTGGACAACTCGGCGAACCCGCCGCACCTGTGGACGGCATAGGCCGAAGGGCTGATGCCTCGATCCGCACCAATCCGGGGCGCGGACCGCCCCGAACACCGGGCATGACCGCGACGACGCACCGCTGGCGCACCCGGGGGCTGGCCGCCCTGGCCGGGATCGCGGCGGGCGGGCTCACCCTGGGCGTCGGTGAGCTGGTCGCGTCGCTGGCCGTCGAGCCGGCCGCCGCGCCGTTCCTCGCCGTCGGCAACACCTTCGTCGACCTTACGCCGGAGTGGCTGAAGAGCTTCGCCATCCGCACCTTCGGCGAGAACGACAAACTGGTCCTGCTGGCCGGCATGGCCGTCGTCCTGCTGGTCCTCTCGGCCGCGGGCGGGCTGCTGGAGCTGTGGCGGCGCGGCGCCGGCGTGGCGGTGCTGGTCGTCCTGGGCGGGGTGGCGGTCGCCGCCGCCACCACCCGTCCGACGGGCACCCTCACCTGGGCGCTGCCCACCGCCGCCGGCGTCGTCGCCGGGGCCGCCGCGCTCACCCTGCTGGTGGGCCGCCTTCGACCCCGCGCGGCGGATGCTGACCCGACGGAGTCGGGGGAGTCCGCATCCGCCGCGCGGCTACCCCGTCGCCAGGTCCTGCTCCTCACGGTGGCCGTCGCGGGGCTGGCGGTGCTGACCGCGGCCGGCGGGCGCCGGTTCGGGCGGACGCTGGCGGAGGTGCGCGAGGCACGCGCCGCACTGCGCCTGCCGGCGCCGCCCGACCCCGCGCCGCCGCTCCCGGCCGGCGTCGAGCTGGACGTGTCCGGGATGACGCCGTTCACCACCCCGAACCGCGACTTCTTCCGCGTCGACACCGCGCTCGACCTGCCGCGGGTGATGCCGGAGGAGTGGCGGCTGCGCATCCACGGCATGGTCGGCCGGGAGATCGAGCTGACCTTCGACGACGTCCTCGCGCTGGACCTGGTGGAGCGGATGATCACGCTCACCTGCGTCTCCAACGAGGTCGGCGGCGAACTGGCCGGCAACGCCGTCTGGCTCGGGTACCCCCTGGCCGACCTGCTGACGCGTGCCGGCCCGAGCCCCGGCGCGGACATGCTGCTGTCCACCAGCGTCGACGGGTTCACGGCGGGCACGCCGCTGGACGTCGTCATGGACGGGCGGGACGCGCTGCTGGCCGTCGGCATGAACGGCGAGCCGCTGCCGGTCGAGCATGGGTTCCCGGCCCGGCTGGTCGTCCCCGGCCTCTACGGCTACGTCTCGGCCACCAAGTGGGTGACCGATCTCGAGCTGACCCGGTTCGACCGCGCCACCGCCTACTGGACCGACCACGGCTGGGCGGCGAAGGCGCCGATCAAGACCGCCTCGCGCATCGACGTCCCCGGTTCGTTCGCCGACCTGGCCGCCGGACGCGTCGTCGTCGCCGGGGTGGCGTGGGCGCAGCACCGCGGCATCAGCGCCGTCGAGGTGCAGGTCGACGACGGCGACTGGAGGAGGGCCGAGCTGGCCGGCGAGGCCTCCGCCGACACCTGGCGTCAGTGGTCCTGGGAGTGGGACGCCGAGCCGGGCAACCACACGCTGCGGGTCCGCGCGACCGACGGCGCGGGCGAGTTGCAGACGGACGAGCAGGCGCCGCCGTTCCCGGACGGGTCGAGCGGCCGGCATTCGGTGGTGGTGCGCGTGAGCTGACTCGAACCGATCTCGAATCCGAACCGACCCATCCCGAGAGGAACCCATCATGATGCTCCTGACCAGGAAGCGGACCCCGGTGATCGTGACCGCGATGGCGGCGCTCACGCTCGGCCTGTCCGCATGCAGCGACGACGACGGCGGCACGGCCGCCCAGGACGACAGCGCGGCGGCCGAGGAGGCGCCGGCGACGCCGGAGGACGAGGAGAGCACACCGTCCGACGGCATGACCGAGGAGGCGATGGCCGGCCCGGTCGGCCCTGGCTGCGCCGACTACGCCTCCCAGGTCCCGGACGGCGAGGGCTCGGTCGAAGGCATGTCCGACGACCCGGTCGCCGTGGCGGCGTCGAACAACCCGATCCTCACCACGCTCGTCTCCGCGGTGTCCGGCGAGCTCAACCCGCAGGTGAACCTCGTCGACACGCTCAACGGCGGCGAGTTCACCGTGTTCGCGCCGGTCGACGACGCGTTCGCCGCGGTCGACCCGGCGACGCTGGACACGCTCGCGACCGACGCCGACCTCCTGACGACGGTGCTGACGTACCACGTGGTGCCCGGGCAGCTCTCGCCCGACGAGGTGATCGGCGAGCAGGCCACCGTCCAGGGCGCGCCGGTGACCGTGGCCGGCACGCCGGAGACGATGACGGTCAACGACGCCAACGTCATCTGCGGCGGCGTCACCACCGCCAACGCCACCGTCTACCTCATCGACGGCGTCCTGATGCCGCCGACGTGACGGACGGACGCGGCCGCCGGTCTCCCCGCACCAGCGGAGGCCGGTGGCTCGCGTCTGCGACCATGAGCCCATGGCGACGGAGACCCCCGGCGAGGCGGGACCCAGGGACGCGGGAACCGACGCCGTCATCCGGCAGCTCCAGACGCTCGGCGCCGAGATGGCCGACCTCGCCCGACGGTTCGGCGCCGCCCACGATCTCGACCACTCCGCCGCCCGCGCGCTGCTGGTGCTGGTGGCGGCCGAGCGCGAGGGCCGCGACGTCACGGCGGGGGCCATCGGGCACGAGCTCGGGCTCTCGTCGGCGTCGGTGACCGCGCTGGTCGACCGGCTGGTCGCGTCGGGCCACCTGCGTCGCGAACCCGACCCGCACGACCGCCGCCGTGTCCTCCTGCGGCTGGAGCCGTCGGCCGTCGCCCTGGGACCGGCCTACTTCGGTCCGCTCGCCGCCGACATGGCGGACCGGCTCGAGGCGTTCGACGAGCACGACCTCGACGTGGTGCGCCGGTTCCTCACCGCGGCGCTCGAGGCACTCGTCGCCCACCGGGAGCGTGGCGCGGCCGCTCGCGGGTAATATCTCGACCATCAAGAATCTCGACCATCGAAAGAAAGGTGGGCCATGTCCTCCCGCCTGCGCTGGTTGCTTCCTGCCCTCCTGCTGCTCGGCTGGCTGGCCGTCGGCGCCGTCGGCGGGCCGTACGCCGGTCGGCTCGGCGAGGTCGCGGAGAACGACAACGCCGCGTTCCTGCCCTCCGACGCGGAGTCGACCGAGGTCGCCGACGCACGCGAGCAGTTCCAGGACGCCGACGTGCTGCCCGCCGTCGTGGTCTGGGAGGACGCGTACGGGCTGGCGCCGGAGGCCGCCGACGAGGCCGCGGCCCAGCTCGAGGACGTGGCCGTGCTCGAGGGCGTCACCCCGCCGGTGAGCCCGCCGATCCCGGCCGAGGACGGGCAGGCGCTCACCGCCGTCGTCCAGATCGACACCTCCGGCGGCGCCGAGGTCGACGCCGTCGTCGAGGACGTCCGCGCCGTCCTCGGCGACGCGGCCGGGGCCGCGGTGCACGTGACCGGCCCGGCCGGGTTCGCCGCCGACCTCGGCGCGGCGTTCGCCGGCATCGACGGCGTGCTGCTCGTGGTGGCGCTGGCCGTGGTCCTGGTGATCCTGCTGGCCGTCTATCGCAGCCCGATCCTGCCGCTGGCCGTGCTGGTGTCGTCGGTGCTGGGGCTGGGCCTCGCGTCGTGGGTGGTCTACCTGCTGGCCGACGCCGGCACACTCACGCTGAACGGGCAGAGCCAGGGCATCATGTCCATCCTCGTGGTCGGCGCCGCCACCGACTACGCGCTGCTGCTGGTCGCCCGCTACCGCGAGGAGCTGCGCGAGCACCGAGGCCGCTTCGAGGCCATGGCGACGGCGCTGCGCCGGGCGGCCGGCCCGATCGTGGCGTCCGGCGGCACCGTCATCGCCGGCGTGCTGTGTCTGCTGCTGTCGAACCTCAACTCCAACCGCAGCCTGGGCCCCGTGGCCGCCATCGGCATCGGTGCCTCGCTGCTGGTGGCGCTGACCTTCCTGCCGGCCGTGCTGGTGCTGCTCGGCCGGGCGGCGTTCTGGCCGTTCCGGCCGCGGTACGGGTCGGCGGCGCCGGAGCACGCCGGCGTGTGGGACCGGGTCGCGCGGCTGGTCGGACGCCGGCCCCGGCGGCTGTGGGCCGGCGTCGGTGCGGTGCTGTTCGCACTCGCCGCACTGGTGCCGACGTTCCGTGCCGACGGCGTCAGCGAGAGCGAGCTGTTCCTCGACCGCGTCGAGGCCATCGAGGGGCAGGAGGCGCTGAGCCGGCACTTCCCGGGCGGCTCCGGCTCGCCCGTCCTCGTGATCGGCCCCGCCGCCGACACCGAGCGGGTCGCCGAGGTGGCCGCGGGCATCGACGGCGTGAGCCCGGCGGCGAACGCCCCGGACCCGCAGATCGCCGGCGACCGCGCGCTGCTCGAGCTCACCCTCGCCGACACCGCCGACAGCGACGCCGCCGTCAGCACCGTCCGCGAGCTGCGTGCCGCACTCGACGACGTCGGGACCGGCGTGCTGGTGGGCGGCCGGACGGCGGAGCTGCTGGACACCAACGAGATCTCGGCCCGCGACCGGACGCTGATCATTCCGGTGGTGCTGGCCGTGATCCTGCTGGTGCTCGTCTTCTTGTTGCGCTCCGTGCTGGCGCCGGTGCTGCTGGTGCTCACCGTCGTGCTGAGCTTCGCGGCGACGCTCGGCGTGGCCGGAGTGGTCTTCGACCACGTCTTCGGCTGGCCGGGCGCCGACCCCGGCGTGCCGCTGTTCGCGTTCGTGTTCCTGGTGGCGCTCGGCATCGACTACAACATCTTCCTGATGAGCCGGGTCCGCGAGGAGTCCGGCCGCATCGGCACCCGGCCGGGCGTGCTGCGCGGCCTCGCGGTGACCGGCGGTGTCATCACCTCGGCCGGGCTGGTGCTGGCCGCGACGTTCTCGGCGCTGGCGGTGATCCCCATCCTGTTCCTCGCGCAGATCGCGTTCCTGGTCGCGTTCGGGGTTCTGCTCGACACGTTCGTCGTGCGGTCGCTGCTGGTGCCGGCGCTCGCCTACGACATCGGCCCGCGCGTCTGGTGGCCCAACCGCGCTCTCGGGATTCGTACCGCACCGTCCGCGGATGGGCGCCGAATCGGCGGGACGGACCAATCCGTACGCCGTCCCGCTCCGAACACTCCTCAGTCCGGTGCACGATGACGGTGGAGGACGTTCGATGGTGACGCTGCGATCGGTACCGGCCGGTGGGCCGGAGCCGGAGCCGGGAGACCGGCTGGGCCGGCTGCTCGACCACTGCGCCCGCGGCGACACCGCCGCGTTCGAGCAGGTCTACGACGCCATGGCCGGGCCGGTCCTGGGCATCGCGACGACAGTGGTCCGCAACCGGGCAGTGGCCGAGGAGGTCGCGCAGGAGGTGCTAATCGAGGTGTGGCGGACCGCGTCGCGATACCAGCCGGAACGGGGCAGTGCGCGCGGCTGGATCCTCACCATCGCGCACCGCCGCGCCGTCGACCGCGTCCGCAGCGAGCAGGCCGGCACCGACCGCGAGGATCGTGTGGCCCGGCGCGACGACGAGCGGCCGTACGACCACGTGGCCGACGAGGTCGAGGCGAACGTCGAACGCGAGCAGGTGCGCCGGTGCCTCGATACGCTGACCGACCTGCAGCGTGAGTCGATCGCGCTGGCCTACTACGACGGTTACACCTATCGCGAGGTCGCTCAGTTGCTGCATGCGCCCCTCGGCACGGTCAAGACCCGGCTGCGCGACGGATTGGTGCGGCTGCGCGACTGCATGGGGGTGGCGCGATGAGCAAGCCCGTGGACGCCGGCATCCACACGCTGGCCGCGCCGTACGCGCTGCACGCGCTCCCATCGGACGAGGCGCGGCGGTTCGAGCAGCACCTCGAGCGGTGTGCGGACTGCCGCGTGGAGGTCGACGAGTTGCGCGAGACCGCCGCCCGGCTGGGCGCCGCCACCGCCGTCACGCCGCCGCCGCGCCTGCGCGAGGAGGTGCTGACACGGATCGCCGAGGTGCGGCCGCTGCCGCCCCGGGTCGCCGGCGGCCCGGCGCCGGTGCTGCGCCGGTGGTGGCCGCGGGTCGCCACCGGCCTGGTCGCGGCGCTCGTGGCCGGCATCGTCGTGCTCGGCATCCGGCTCGACGACGTGCAGGACGAGCTGGACCGGTCGCAGCAGATCGGCGCCCAGATGCGGCAGCTGGTCGAGGCCGACGACATGGAGATGGTCAGGGTCGGCCAGGGCGACAGCCAGGGCACCGTGCTGGTGGCACGCTCGCTCGACGTGGCGGTGTTCATCGGCGACGGCATGGCCCCCGCGCCGGACGGGCACACGTACCAGCTCTGGCTCATGCACGAGGACGGCGGCATGGTGTCGGCCGGGGTGCTGGGCAGTCCGCCGGACGGTCACGTCGGCCCGGTGACGGCCCGCGGACTGACCGGCGTCGACCGGCTCGGCGTCACCGTCGAACCCGACGGCGGGTCGCCGCAGCCGACCACGGACCCCGTCATGGTGATCGACCTGCCGGCCTGATCACCGCTGTCGGTCAGCTGAATCGATGACAATTCGGTTCATATAGTCCGTTTCCGGTATACACTCCCGCCGAAGACGTACCAGGCACCGCTTTCGCCTGATGGTCAGGAAACCGCGAGCCTGACCTGCCTGGCGATCATGGCTCGGCGTGCCCTGCCATGGCCCGGCGCGCAGGTCTGTGCGACACCTCGGGGGGAGGCGTCGGCGTTGCGCGACACCGTGTCGACCCTGCCTGCGTTGCCGCGGGACCTTGGTGACCTGCAACTTCCCATCCCGGTGCAGCCGCGGCCGCCGCGGCCACGGCCGGTGCGTACCTGGTTCCGCCGGCACGGTCGCGACTTCGCCTGGCTGGCCCCGCTGCTGGTGCTGGCCGGCTTCGTGCATTCGTCGGGCATGACTCGCGCGCCCGCGTTCACCGAGGTCGAGGGCGAGACGATCACGAGGATCGCCGACGGCGCCTGGTCACTGCCCGCCGACTTCGGCCTGGCTCAGCTGGCGGCGTGGATCGGCCCGGCCGGCGCACTGGACCGCGCCGCGCACGCCGTCGCCGCGGGGCGTGAGGCGCTGCTGGTCGTGCAGCTGCTGGGCGTGGTCCTGCTGTGGATGCTGGCGCGTCGCCTGGACGTGGCCCGGCCGGCCGCCGCGGTCGCCGTCGCCGTCTTCGCCGTCTCGCCGCTGGCCCTGTACCTGCACCGGATGGTTCTGGTCGAGAACGTCGCGGTGCTCTGGATGCTGCTCGGGTTCGCGTTGGCGACGGCGCGCCGCCGTCAGCCGGTCGCGTTCCCGGCCGCCGGCGTCGCCGTCCTGCTGGCCGTGCTCACGCAGGCCACCTTCGTCGTGGTCGCGCCGTTCGTGGTGTGGACGATGTGGCAGCAGGTGACGGCGCGCGCGTGGCGGCTGGCTCTGGGCGGGCTGGCCGCCGCGACGGCCGCCGGGGGCTACGTGTACGTGCTGTTCTCGCTGGCCGGGCCGGTCCGGGGTGGTGAGGCACCGGAACACCTCTGGTCGCTGGATCCGGTGCTGGTGGCGGTCGGGCCGGCCGCGGCGGCCGCGGCGCTGCTGTTCCGGCCGCTGCGCCCGGCGGCGGGTGCCTTGCTGACGCTGGCGCTGCTCATCGTGGTGCCCGGCGGGTCCGCGGCCGTCGCACTGCCGATCGCGGCGGTGCCACTGGCGGCGTTGCTGGTGCCCGCCGCCGCGCACCGGCTGATCGTGCGGCTGCTGACGGTACGCGGCCGGCCGGAGGCGATGCCGCTGGCCATCATGACGGCGACGGCGGCCGCCGCGCTGATCGTGGTGGTGACGGCGACCTGGCCCGGTGAACTGCGGCCGCTGCTGCGCGGCGACGCCGTCGCCCCGGTCGCGCAGGCCGAGCGCTGGATCGAGGCCAACGTCCCTCGCGACGCCCGGCTGGTGGTCGACCACACGATGCGCGAGGACCTGCTGCGGTCCGGGTTCTCCGCCGGCGGCGTGCTGCCGTTCACCAGCTTTCCCGTGGCGACGGCGCCGGGTGACCTGTTGCCGCTCGGCGCCGCCGTCCCCGCACGCCGGACGTTCGAGCCGCGGCCGCCGGGCTGGACCCACTACGACTACATCGTGTCGACCCCCGCGTTGCGTGCCGACGACACCGACCGGCCCGACGTCCGGACCGCGTTGGTCGAGTCGACCGTCGTGGCGGAGTTCGGCAGCGGCGGCGGGCGGGTGGAGATCCGGGCGATCCACCCGCTCGGCCGGGCGGTCGCGGAGGCCGTGGCGGCCGGCGACCGGCGCACCGTCCGCTATGCGACCGGCCAGTTGCTGCGCAACGACGCTCTGACCTTCAACGCCGCCGCTCGCGCCGTCGCGTCCGCCGGGCGCGTCGACCCGCGGCTGGTGATCGTCCTGGGCAAGCTGTCCGGCACGCACCAGCTGGACGTGTCGCTGCCGGCGCTGCCGGGCGAGCAGGACGGGGTGCGCCGGCGGCTGGTCCTCGGCGGGCTGCCGACGGAGGACGAGGCGGCTCGGCTGGCGCTGTGGCTGCTGGGTCAGCCGCCGCCGTTCACGCCGTCGCAGGTCGACACCGACGGGACCACCGTCGTCGCCACCTATTCGCTGGCCGCGCCGCGCGGTCTGCTCCCCGATCCACCGTAGGAGACACCCAGAGGAGACCGGTATGAAGCGCATCGTCATGTCACTGGCCACGGCCGTGGGAGTGGTCGCCCTGGCCGCCGGCACCGCCACCGGCGCCCAGGGCACCGAGGAGCCGGCGGCCGCGGGCTGGGCCCGGCTGGCGCACCTGTCGCCGGACACCCCGGAGGTCGACGTCAGCCTGACCGGCCTCGACGGCGAGTCCGTGCTGGAGCTGCAGGACGTCGGCTACGGCGATGTGTCCAACTACGCGCGGCTGCCCGCCGGGACGTACACCGCCGCGATGCGCCCGGCCGGCGCGCCGGCCGACTCCGAGCCGGTGATCACCGCCGCGGTCGAGATCCAGGACGGCGTCGCGATCACCGTGGCCGCGGTCGGCATGAACGCCGACCTCTCCGGCCGGATCCTCGTCGACGACCTGACGGCGCCCGCGGCCGGTCAGGCCAGGGTCCGGCTGATCTCGGCCGCCGTCTCCTCCCCGTCGGTGACCGTCACGACCGACACCGGGACGGTTCTGGCCGACGACACCACGTTCGGGACGGCGACGGACTACACCGAGGTGCCCGGCGGCCGCTGGACCCTGGCGATCAGCAGCGACGCCGGCACCGGCAGCACCGACGTCGACCTCGCCGCCGGCAGCGTCAACACCCTCGTCGTCCTCGACGTCGACGGCGAGCTGAACGTCATCGGCGTCGTCGACAGCACCGGCACGCCGGAATCCCCGGCCGGTGGGATGCGGACCGGCGGTCGCGGGCTCGACGCCGAGCGGTCCGCCGCGGTTCCGGCGGCCACGCTCGGGCTGGCGGTGCTCCTGCTGGCCGGTGCCGGCGCCGGGGCCGGTGCCTGGGTGCGCCGGGCGGCATGAGACGGACCGCGACGGCGCTGGTGGTCGCTGCCCTGCTGGTGGCGGCCGCCGGCGCCTGCGGTTCCGATGACGGCGCGGTCCCGGCCGCCGGTGGGGCGGCCGGCGGCGGATCGGCTGCGCCCGTCCCGTCCGGTGCGGTCACGGTGTCCACGCCGTCAGAGCCGGCGACCGGGCCGCGGCCGATCCCCGTCGACGACACCGTGCCGGTGCGGGTGCGGATCCCGGCGATCGGGGTCGACAGCGCGCTGGAGACGCTGCACCGCGCCGACGACGGCCGGCTGGCCGCTCCGGAAGACTGGCAGACGGCCGGCTGGTTCGCCGGCGGTCCGATCCCCGGCGCGCCCGGCCCCGCCGTGATCGCCGGTCACGTCGACTCGCCGGACGGCCCCGCGGTCTTCGCCGGCCTCGCCCGGCTCCGCCCCGGCGACCGGGTGGAGGTCGAGCTCAGCGACGGTGCCGTCGCGGCGTTCGAGGTCGACGGCAGCCGCAGGGTGCCCCAGGCGGACTTCCCCACCGACGAGATCTACGGCCCGGTGCCCGACCGGCAGCTCCGGCTGATCACCTGCCACACCTTCGACGAGGCGGCCGGCCACTACGTCGACAACCTCGTGGTCTTCGCGACGGTGACGGGCTGAGCGCGGCCCGGACCCGCGAAGCCGTTGCTCGGGGATGCATCGTCTTGCTGGAGCTCTGCTGTCCGTTCAGACGGCAGAGCTCCAGCGGCGCGAACGGCCGGCGGGGTTCCGGCGACCGGCTGGGCCCGGCCGCCGTCGCACCCGCGCGTCAGGACCAGTAGACGATGACGTCGTCGCCGACGTTGACCTGGTCGAACAGGGACTCGATAGCATCGCGGTCGCGGACGTTGACGCAGCCGTGCGAGCCGCCGTTGTAGCCGTTGGCGGCGAAGTCGGGCGAGTAGTGCACGGCCTGGCCGCGGCTGAAGAACATCGCGAACGGCATCGGGGTGTCGTAGAGCGACGACACGTGGTCGCGCGACTTCCAGTACACCTCGAACTCGCCCTCGCGGGTCGGCGTCAGCTCGGTGCCGAAGCGGACGTCCAACGTCATGCGGACCTCGCCGTCGATGACCCAGCGCAGGGAGTTCGTCGACTTGTCGATGCACAGCACCCGGCCGGTGAGGCAGCGCGGGTCGAGGCCGTCGGTGTTGCCGCCGTTGTTCTCGGGCTCGCGGTTGTGCAGTTCGTCGTCGGTGGGGGTGCGGGTCATCTCGACCAGCTTGTCCCAGGTGCGCTGGTCGACCTCGCCGGTGACGGGGAAGCCACGCTTGTCCTGGAAGCCCTTGACCGACTCGGTGGTGGTGTCGCCGTACGTGTCGGTGACATCGCCGCTGAACCAGTCGATCTGCTTGAGCCTGGCCTGCAGCTCGCGGACCTGGTCGCCGGTGTCGCCGGGGCCGAGGATCGTCGGGCCCGGGGTCAGGCGGTTGTGCAGCTCGTCGTCGGTGGGCTCGCGGGTCATGCCGACGAGGGTGTCCCAGGTGACCTGGTCGACGGCGCCGGTGGCCGGCAGCTCGCGCTTCTCCTGGAACCCGGAGACGGCGGTGACGGTGACGTCGTCGAACTCGCCGGTGATGTCGGGCGCGTACCACGCCAGCTGCTTGAGCCGGGCCTGCAGCTCGCGGACCTGGTCGCCGCTGGCGCCGGCGGCCATCAGAGCCTCGGGCGTGGGTGTCGTGGTGGGAGTCGGCGTCGGGGTGGCCGTCGGTGTGGGGGTGGGTGTCGCCGTCGGGGTCGGGGTGTCCGATGGCGGCTGCTCGGACGGCAGCGTCGCGGAGCGGCCGGAGTCCTGTGGGCTGGCCGACGCCGGCTCGTCGCGGCCGAACTGGTTCAGGCCGATGAGCACGGCCGACACCACAGCGACGGCGAGCACGGCGATGAGCGCACCCACGCCGGCCTTCCTGCCACGCGTCACGATGGTTCCTTCCCCTCCTGACGACGTCCCCTCGACGCCGCTCCCACCCTTGAAGACTCACCAAGCCGGGACCAGGTTGCCGTAATGAGGCGGCAATCTCCATCACGACTCGGTATCGGTGGCACAGATGTCTCGGGCTTTTCGCGTTTATCGAGCTGAATCGGGAGTTATCGAGCGAGGGCGCTCACTGTGCCAGGGAATCGGCGGTCGCCGCAGCCGGTTGTGCGAACTGTGATGTCGGGCACGCGCACACCACGCCGGGTGATGATGCTCAGCGTCCACACCTCACCGCTCGACCAGCCCGGTGGCGGCAACGCCGGCGGCATGAACGTCTACGTCGTCGAGCTGGCCCGCCGGCTGGCCGGTCTGGGCGTCCAGGTCGAGGTGTTCACCCGGGCGACGGCGGCCGAGCAGCCGCCGGTGGTCGAGACGGCGCCGGGTGTCCTGGTCCGGCACGTCGCCGCCGGACCGTACGAGCTGCTCCCGGTCGCCGAGGTGCCGGCGCAGCTGTGCGCGTTCACGTCCGGTGTGCTGCGCGCCGAGGCGAAGCGCCCGCCCGGCTCGTACGACCTCGTCCACTCGCACTATTGGCTCTCCGGCCACGTCGGCTGGCTGGCGACCAGCCGCTGGGGCGTCCCGCTCGTGCACTCCATGCACACCATGTCCAAGGTGAAGAACCTGTCACTGGCCGACGGCGAACAGCCCGAGCCGCGCGAGCGGGAGCTCGGCGAGGAGCAGGTCGTCGCGGCCGCCGACATGCTGGTGGCCAGCACCGACGACGAGGCCGCCCAGCTGGTCGAGCTGTACGGCGCCGACCCCGCCCGGGTCGCGACCGTCCCGCCGGGCGTCGACCTCGACGTCTTCGCGCCCGGCCCGGCGGCCGCCGCCCGCTCCCGGCTGGGGCTGCCGGCCGACGCCGTCGTCCTGTTGTTCGCGGGGCGCATCCAGCCGCTCAAGGCGCCGGACGTGCTGGTGCGGGCCGCGTCGCTGCTCGTCGCGCGCGACCCGGGGCTGCGCGAGCGGCTGGTCGTCGCCGTCGTCGGCGGACCATCGGGGTCGGGCATGGCTGAGCCGCACGCGTTGACGCGGCTGGCGGACCGGCTCGACATCGCCGACGTCGTCCGGTTCGAGCCGCCGGTGGACCAGCGGGAGCTGGCCGACTGGTACCGCGCCGCCGACCTCACCGCCGTCCCGTCCTACAGCGAGTCGTTCGGACTGGTGGCGCTGGAGTCGCAGGCCTGCGGCACGCCGGTCGTCGCCGCCGCGGTGGGCGGGCTGCGCACCGCCGTCGCCCACGACGTCTCCGGCCTGCTGGTCGACAGCCACGACCCCGCCGTCTGGGCCGACGCCGTCGCGGGGCTGATCGGCGACCGCGACCGGCTGCGCCGCCTCGCCACCGGCGCCGTGGCGCACGCGGCCGAGTTCGGCTGGGACGCCACCGCGGCCCGTATGCTCGACGTCTACACGACGGCGTTGCGGCACCGGCCGGAGGGGTATGCAATACCGAGGACTCTAGGTGACCGAAGGTCATTGAACGCTTAGTCCTTCGGTCCAGGGCGTAAGCCGACTGGGGAGCGATCGTGCTCATTGCATAACCCGACTTCTGACTAGGGCTCGAGGTGATGACGGCATGACGACCGACGACGGTCCCGCCGCGGTCGTCCGCGCCTATCTGCGCGACTCCGGGCAGCCGTGGGACGAGCCCGCGCCCGGCGAATTCGCCGTCGAGCTGCCCGGCGACCGCAAGCTGAAGACGTCGTGCGGCCTGGCCGTCCGCGACCACAGCCTGGTGGTCAACGCGTTCGTCGCCCGCCGGCCCGACGAGAACCACGAGGCCGTCTTCCGCTGGCTGCTCGAGCGCAACGCCCGGCTGTCCGGCATCGCGTTCGCCGTCGACCCCGCCGGCGACATCTATCTGGTCGGACGGCTCCCGCTGCACGCCGTCACGCCCGACGAGGTCGACCGCCTGCTCGGTGTCGTGCTCGACACCGCCGACTCCTCGTTCAACACCATCCTCGAGCTCGGGTTCGCCTCGTCCATCCGGCGCGAATGGGAATGGCGGCTGTCCCGCGGCGAGTCCACCCGCAACCTGGCCGCCTTCGAGCACCTGAAACCGGCACCGTAAGCTGACCGTCATGACCTATCGCCTGGTGCTGCTCCGTCACGGCGAGAGCGAGTGGAACGCGAAGAACCTCTTCACCGGGTGGGTCGACGTCGACCTCACCGCGGCCGGCGAGGCCGAGGCCCGGCGCGGCGGCGAGCTGCTGAAGGCGCGCGGTGTGCTGCCCGACGTGCTGCACACCAGCGTGCTGCGCAGGGCCATCCGCACCGCCACCATCACCCTCGACGTCGCCGACCGGCACTGGATCCCGGTGCGCCGGTCCTGGCGGCTCAACGAGCGCCACTACGGCGCTCTGCAGGGCAAGGACAAGAAGCAGACGCTGGCCGAGTTCGGCGAAGAGCAGTTCATGCTCTGGCGCCGCTCGTACGACACCCCGCCGCCGCCCATCGACCCCGGCGACGAGTACGCGCAGACCGGCGACCCCCGCTACGCCGACCTGCCGCCCGAGCTGCTGCCCGCCACCGAGTGCCTCGAGGACGTGCTCGGCCGGTTCCTGCCGTACTGGTACGACGCCATCGTGCCCGACCTTCGCCGCGGCCAGACGGTCGCCGTCGTCGCGCACGGCAACTCGCTGCGGGCGCTGGTCAAACACCTCGACGACATCTCCGACGACGCCATCGCCGGGCTGAACATCCCCACCGGCGTGCCGCTGCTCTACGAGCTGGACGAGTCGATGCGGCCGGTCACCGCGGGCGGCGAGTACCTCGACCCGGACGCCGCCGCGGCGGCCATCGAGGCGGTCAAGAACCAGGGCCGCTGAGGCCCGCGTCCCCATGTCGTCAAGGGCGTCACCAGGCTCGACCTGGTGGCGCCCTTCATCGTCGGACGTATAGTCCGAACAGCGCAGCGAGGGGGAACGAACGCATGGCAGTGACCGACGTCGCCATCGAGAAGATCAAGCAGATGATCGTCAGTGGCGAGCTGGGCCCTGGCGACCGGCTGCCGCGTGAGGCCGACCTCGCCGAGCGGCTGGGGCTGTCGCGCAGCTCTCTGCGTGAGGCGGTCCGCGCGCTGTCGCTGATCCACGTCCTCGACGTGCGGCAGGGCGACGGTACCTACGTCACCAGCCTGTCGCCCCACCTGCTGCTGGACGCGATGGCGTTCGTCGTCGACTTCCACCGCGACGACACCGTCCTGCACTTCCTCGAGGTGCGCCGCGTCATCGAGCCGGCCGCCGCGGCCATGGCGGCGGTCCGGATGAGCGACGACGACATCGCGAAGCTCGATGAGATCCTGGCGCCGCTGGGCCCCGACACCGGCGTCGAGGAGCTGGTCGCCAGCGACCTGGAGTTCCACCGGCTGATCGCCGAGGGCTCCGGCAACCCGGTCCTCTGCTCGCTGGTCGAGAGCCTGTCCGGGCCGACGCACCGGGCCCGGGTCTGGCGGGGCATGACGCAGGAGGCGGCGACGGCCCGGACGCTGGCCGAGCACCGGTCGATCGTCGACGCGATCCGGGCGCGGCAGCCCGAGGTCGCCCGCTCGTGGGCGACGGTGCACGTGGCGGGCGTCGAGCAGTGGCTGCGCGACGCGCTCACCCCGGCCCGGGACGGCGCCGCCGACCACTAGCGGCGGTGCGCGACAATCGTCGAATGCCCAAGGACCGCATCATGCCGATCCATGACCCGGAGCTTCTGACCAGGGGCGAGCGTGTTCTGGGTCCCGAGTTCAGAGCGATGAGCGAGCGGGTGGTGCGGGTCACGGAACTGACCTCCCGGCTCAACGTCCTCCCGTTCGACGACGAGGCGGGCAAGGCGGCGCTGTTCGAGCAGATCCTGGGCCGGCCGCTCCCGGAGCGGGTCACGATCTACCCGCCCTTCTACACCGACCACGGGCTGCGCCTCGACCTGGCGGAGCGGGTCTTCATCAACCAGAACTGCACGTTCCTGGACTACGCCGGCATCAGGCTGGGCGCGGGCGTCATGGTCGGCCCGAAGGCCACGTTCATCACGATGAGCCACCCGGTGGATCCCGGCGAGCGGCGTCAGTACCTCGACGGAGCGCCGATCGAGGTGGCGGAGAACGTGTGGATCGGCGCCGGCGCGACGATCCTGCCCGGCGTCAGCATCGGCCGCGACTCGGTGGTCGCGGCCGGAGCGATCGTCGCCGACGACGTGCCGGCGGCGAGCCTGGTCGCCGGGCCCAAGGGGACCGTGCGCCGTCGGTGGTAGCGCGGTTTCAGTGGCCGGCCGTGCTGTCGGCCCACTCGATCTCGCCGGTCACCAGGTAGCGCACGTTGATGGCGATGTGGACCGCGTGGTCGGCGAACCGCTCGTAGTAGCGGCCCAGCAGCGCGATGTCGACGGCCACCTCGACGCCGCGGTCCCACTCGTCGTCGAGCAGCACGGCGAACAGCGACCGGTGCAGGCGGTCCATCTCGTTGTCGTCGCGCGCCAGCGCCGCGGCGGCGTCGAGGTCGCGGGTGCGCAGCACCTCGACGGCCTTGCTCGACATGTCGCAGGCGGCGCGGCCCATGGCGGCGAAGGTCTGGCGCAGCTCATCGGGGACGGCGTGGTCGGGGTAGCGCATCCGCGCGACCTTGGCGACGTGGACGGCGAGGTCGCCCATGCGCTCGGCGTCGGACGTCGTGCGCAGGGCGGACGTGACGGTGCGCAGCTCCGAGGCGACCGGGCCCTGGGTGGCCATGAGCTCGAGCACCTGCTCGTCGATCTCGAGCTGGTCGCGGTTGATGCTGGAGTCGGACGCCATGGCCTGCTCGGCAGCGTCGAGGTCGGCCTCGAGCAGAGCCTTGGTGGCCAGGGCCATCAGCTCGCCGGTCTTGCGGATCATCCCGATCAGGCGGCCGTTGACCTCGTCGAGCTGCTCGTGGTACGCCTCACGCATTGGCTTCGTCATCCTGTCGTCCTCGGGGTGGGCAGGGTGCTCCCGTCTGATCAGCGTAGGTGCAATTGATGGACGGGCTGCGCCGCAAGGTGAATGGGCCGCGAAGTCTCGGTGAACATGCGGCCGAAATCCCGCCGTGAAGTGTCTTGAAGTGGAGATGAACTCCGCTGTGGCACATACCATCGGTGGATGTGGATGCCGTGACAGCCGGAGCGCTGGCCGCGTGTGTCGGCGCAGCGGTCGGCCTCGCGGCGGGCCTGGCGTTCAAGGCCAGCGAGCGCGCCCAGCACCCGCCCGAGCCGCCACGGGCGTCGCGCGTCCCCGAGGGGGTCGACGAGGTCCTCTCCGTGCTGCGCTCCAGCGCCATCGTGCTCGACAGCGCCCTCGACGTCGTCAAGGCCAGCCCGTCGGCATACGCGTTCGGCTTGGTCCGGCACGACCGCGTGGCGGTGCCCGAGCTGGTCGAGCTGACCGAGCGGGTGCGCCGCGACGGCCAGATCCGCGAGGTCCAGCTCGAGATCCCGCGCTCGCGCGACACCACGCAGACGCTGTACGTGTCGGCCCGGGTCGCCCCGCTCAACAGCAAGCTGCTGCTGGCGCTGGTCGAGGACCGCACCCACGAGATCCGTGTCGACGAGGTCAGGCGCGACTTCGTCGCCAACGTGTCGCACGAGCTGAAGACGCCGGTGGGCGCGCTGCTGCTGCTCGCCGAGGCGGTCGAGGACGCCAAGGACGACCCCGAGGCGGTGCAGCGCTTCGCCGAGCGCATGCAGCGCGAGGGCGCCCGGCTCACGCGGCTGGTCCAGGAGATCATCGACCTGTCCCGGCTGCAGTACGACGACCCCGTCGCCTCGCCCGAGTCCGTCGACGTCGACAGCGTGGTCGAGGCCGCCCTCGACCGCAGCCGGGTGGAGGCGGAGAAGCACAAGATCCGGCTCACCTCCGGCGGCACGCCGGGGCTGCAGGTGCTGGGCAACGTCGAGCAGCTGGTCATCGCGCTGGGCAACCTCGTCGAGAACGCGGTGAACTACAGCCCTCCCAATACCCGCGTCGCCGTCGGCGTACGCCGACGCGACGACCTCGTCGAGATCAGCGTCACCGACCAGGGCTTCGGCATCGCCGAGAGCGAGCTGGACCGCATCTTCGAGCGGTTCTACCGGGTCGACCCGGCCCGGTCCCGGGCCACCGGAGGCACCGGCCTGGGACTGTCCATCGTCAAGCACATCGCCGCCAGCCACGGCGGCGAAGTAGGCGTGTGGAGCGTGCAGGGAGCAGGGTCCACCTTCACCCTGCGGCTGCCGCTGCACCCGCACCGAACCGGGCAACCGTCCGCGTTCGATACGCCAGTTGGTAAGGAGACGCCGTGACCCGCGTGCTCGTCGTCGAGGATGAGGATTCGTTCAGCGACGCCCTGTCGTACATGCTCCGGAAGGAGGGCTTCGAGGTCGCCGTCTCCGTGACCGGCGACGACGCCCTCGACGAGTTCGACCGGGGCGGAGCGGACCTCGTACTGCTCGACCTCATGCTGCCGGGCCTGTCCGGGACCGAGGTCTGCCGCCAGCTGCGGCAGCGCTCCAACGTCCCGGTCATCATGCTGACCGCCAAGGACTCCGAGGTCGACAAGGTCGTGGGCCTCGAACTGGGCGCCGACGACTACGTCACCAAGCCGTTCTCCTCGCGCGAGCTGGTCGCCCGCATCCGCGCGGTGCTGCGCCGCGGCACCGAGCCCACCGAGACGAGCCAGGCCGTGCTGGGCGCCGGCCCGGTCCGCATGGACGTCGACCGCCACGTCGTCACCGTCAACGGCGAGACCGTCCGCCTGCCGCTGAAGGAGTTCGAGCTGCTCGAGCTGCTGCTGCGCAACGCCGGCCGGGTCCTCACCCGCGCCCAGCTGATCGACCGCATCTGGGGCGCCGACTACGTGGGCGACACCAAGACGCTGGACGTGCACGTGAAGCGGCTGCGGGCGAAGATCGAGCCCGACCCCGCCGCGCCGACCTACCTGCTGACCGTCCGCGGCCTCGGCTACAAGCTGGAGGCCTGAGCCGGGGGTTCGCCGGCTTGTGCCGCGTTGGTCGTCCCCCTGCTGCCCGCGGCTCAGAACGGGCAGCTACCAGGGGGACGGGGGGAGTCTGGCGACGGCTTCCGGGCCGTTGCCCCGTTACGGTGTGGCGTTGGTGTCGTGAGTTGTCCACATGGTGAGATTTCACCGTGATTCTGGGGCCATCACGAGGATTGCCCCAGCGTCAACACCCCTACAGCCATGGTGAAGCTCACGTAATCCTCGTGATGTAGGCGATCGCCGATGATCATCGCTGTCCACAGCCCGACAAACGGTGCGAAACGGGCACGCTCATGTGAGGTTCGCCCGCAGCACGCTCGCCAGCTCGTCACGGACGACGCAGGCGTCGAAGGCGAACGACGCGGCCAGCTCGGCCGCCTCGGCGGGGGTGACGCCCTCGAAGCAGGCGCCGAAGCGCTCGGCCATCGGCTCGGCCAGCAGGATGTTGCGCACCAGCAGGCCGAGCCAGGCGCGCCGGCCCCACGGGTACGGCGCGAAGTCGGGGAACTCCTGGTCGAACAGCTCTTCGATCGGCCGCATGACGGCGCGGACGTCGCGGTCGGTGCCACCCCACGAGTCGGTGCCGAGACGGTTCTTCCGCTCCAGCTCAGGTGCGATGCGCCGCAGGTACGGCGAGTCGGCGCGGGCGTGCACCAGCCCCTGCAGTCCGACGTCCTTGTACGTCCACAGCGACCAGCTGGCGCCGTGCTCGTCGTAGATCGCCAGCTGGTCCGCGAGCAGCCGTAGGCACGCCTCGTCCCGCGACCGGTCCCCGGTGTAGATGGGGCCGAACTCGCCGATCCAGATCGGGGTGCCGGTGCGCCGCATGAACTCCGTCCGGCGCAGGAAGGTCCGCTCCAGCTCCTCGCGGTCGAACCATTCGCCGCGGGTGATGCCCGGGTAGGTGCCGTCGCGGGCGATGCCGGGCAGCGCGTAGTCGTGCGCGGTGTAGACGGTGTCCGGGAACGGCTCGGCGAACATCGAAAAGTCGGTGGAGTAGCGGTTGCCGTCGAGGAACAGCACGTGCCGCGGGTCGACGGCGCGGATGGCCGCCGACAGCCGCTCGTAGAAGGGTCCGATGGCCTCCCCGCTGGGATCGGCCGGTTCGTTGAGCGGGTTGTAGCCGGCGACGGCGGGTTCGTCGCGGTAGCGGTCGGCCAGCGCCTCCCACAGGTGCACGACGCGGTCCTGGAAATGCCGGTGCTGCCAGAAGAATGCCTGGTGGGTGGGGTTGTCGCTGTGCCAGTTCTGGTTCTGGTGGCCGGGCGCGGCGTGCAGGTCGAGGATCGTGTGGATGCCGTGCCGCGCGCAGGCCCGCACCGCCCGGTCCAGGCGGCGGAAGCCCGACTCCTTCAGCTCGAACGGGCGGTCGTCGTCCTCGAAGTGCCGGTAGCCGAACGGCACGCGGACGGCGTTGACGCCCAGCCCGGCGAGGAACGCGGCGTCGGCGTCGGCGAAGAAGTCGTCGAGGAACCGGTCGAAGAACCGCTCGTAGCCCTCCGGGCCCAACGCCGCCCGCAGCGCGGCGCGGTGCTGTGACTCCGTCCCCGCGTACCCGGTGATGAAGTTCTCCATGTTCATCCAGCCGCCCAGGCCGACGCCGCGCAGCCGGACCGGCCGCCCCTGGTCGTCGGTGAGCCGGGCGCCCTCGACCCGGATCCACGGCAGAGACATGTGGCCCCCTCGGGAACAATCTAGAAACCGGTTCCTGCGAAGGCTAGCCAGACGGTACGACGCCGTGCAACCATGGCGAACCACGCAAGTAGAACCGATTCAATTCGGTACTTCCGCTGGGAAACCGGTAACTCACCAGCGCGCTTCGGAGAGAGGACGAGCACGATGGGGCACCTGATGGGACGCGGCGCGATGCGGCGCCGCGCGGCGATCGGGGTCACGGCGGCCGCTTTGCTGGCCGTCTCGGCATGTGGCGGAGGCAGCACGGAGTCCGGCGACTCCGGCGAGGTGACGCTGCGCTTCGCCTGGTGGGGCAACGACGAGCGGGCGCGGATCACCCAGCAGGCCATCGACGCGTTCGAGGAGGAGCACCCGGACATCACCGTCGAGGGTGAGCCGCTGGACTTCGAGGGCTACTTCGACCGCCTCGCCACCAGCGTCGCCGCGCGCGACGCCCCGGACGTCATCACCCTCGGCGGCGCCTACCCGCGCGAGTACGGCGACCGCGGCGCGCTGCTGGATCTGTCGACCGTGGCCGACCAGCTGCCCACGGACGACATCGACGAGGCGGCGCTGAGCAACGGGTTCTTCAGCGGCGTGCAGTACAGCATCCCCACCGGCGTCAACACCTATTGCGTCGTCGTCAACCCGGAGGTCTTCGCGGCTGCCGGCGTCCCGCTGCCCGACGACACCACCTGGACGTGGGACGACTTCGTCGCCATCGCCCAGCAGATCTCCGACGCCTCGCCGGAGGGCACGTACGGCGCGGCCGACCCGACCAGCGCGGACACCCTCGACCTCTACGCGCGCCAGCGCACCGGCGACGGCCTGTACACCGAGGACGGCGGCGTCGCCATCGAGCCGGCCACCGCCGCGGAGTGGTGGACGATGACGAAGGCGATGAGCGAGTCCGGCGCCACGCCGCCGGCCACGCTCACGGCCGAGCTGGGCGGCCAGCCCTCGCCCGAGCAGACGCTGATGGGCCGCGGCCTGGCCGGCATGCAGCTGGACTGGAGCAACCAGCTGACCGCACTGCGCACGGCGTCGGGCGCGCCGCTGGAGCTGTTGCGGGCGCCCGGGGAGTCCGACGGCGTCGCGCCCGGCATGTGGCTGCAGGCGTCGCAGTCGTACGCCATCTCCTCGACCAGCGAGCACCCCGAGGAGGCGGCGATGCTCATCGACTTCCTCGTCAACAGCGAGGAGGCGGCGTCGTTCATCCTCGCCGACCGCGGGCTGCCGGCGAACGCCGAGGTCTTGGAGGCCATCACGCCGCAGCTGGACGAGCACACGACCGCCCAGGCGGAGTTCATCGCCGAGATCAGCGAGGACGTCAACCCCGACCTCGTCATCGGCCCGGCCGGTTCGACCGAGACCCGCAACATCGTCGTCCGGCTCAACGACGAGGTGCTCTTCGACCGGATGTCGGTCGACGAGGCCGCGACCTCGCTCGTCGACGAGGTGAGCGCCGCCATCGCGCAGTGACGCGGCGCGGGTGCGCGCGACCTAGGCCCCGTTCGCCGACGCCGCCGGGCCGGTGCTTCCGCGCACGACCAGGCGGGGCCGGAACCGGGCGTCGGCGGGCGGCGGCTCGCCGTTCAGCAGCGCCCACAGCCGCTGCCAGGCCCGCTCGCCGAGCTCGGTGGGCGGGACGGCGGCGGTGGTGAGCGGCGGCGTCGTGTACTGCGCGAACGGGATGTCGTCGAACCCGGCCACCGAGATCTGGCCCGGCACCGAGACGCCCAGCTCGTGCAGGCCCGACAGCGCGCCGAACGCCACGAGGTCGTTGTAGGCGATGACGGCCGTGCAGCCGTCGTCGAGCAGCCGGCCGGCGACCGCGTGGCCGTCGCTGAACGTCGCGCCGCACTCGTGCTCGACCAGCTCGACGCGTCCGGCCGCGGCGAACCCGCGCAGCGTACTGAGCCGCTGCAGGTTGGAGGCGCTGGTGGGCGGGCCGGCCAGATAGGCCAGCCGGCGGTGGCCCAGCCCCTGCAGGTGGGAGACGAGATCGCGGATGCCGGCCGCGTAGTCGACGGTGACCGACGGGACCGACAGGCCCACGGCGTCGCGGTTGACCAGGACGAACGGTGCCAGCTTGGGCGCGAGCGCGGCCAGCTCGTCGTCGGGCATGCGCGGTGCGCACAGCACCAGACCGTCGCAGCGCCGGCGCGCCTCGAGGGCGATCAGCCCCTCCTCGGCGACGTTCTCCTCGGAGTCGGCGACCAGCAGCCGATGCCCCTGGGTGGCGGCGGCGTGGCTGAGGCTGCGCAGGACGTCCTGGAACATCGGGTTGGCGAGGTCGGGCACGACCAGCGCGATGGTGGTGGTGCGGCCGACCGCGAGGCTGCGGGCGAGCACGCTCGGCTGGTAGTTGAGCGCGGCGGCGGCCCGCCTGACCCGCTCGGCCAGATGGGGCGCCACCGTGGAGCTGCCGTTCATGACGCGCGACACCGTCGCCCGGGA
This sequence comes from Jiangella rhizosphaerae, assembly GCF_003579925.1. Classification (GTDB taxonomy): domain Bacteria; phylum Actinomycetota; class Actinomycetes; order Jiangellales; family Jiangellaceae; genus Jiangella; species Jiangella rhizosphaerae. The sequence goes on from NZ_QUAL01000054.1 coordinate 55,368, forward strand.
CACCCCGGCCAGCTCGGCCACCCGGCTGATGGTGGCCGGCCGGGTGTCGTCGTCGGTCTCCGCCGTCATGGTCCCCCTCCCCGGCGTGCCCGTCGACACGGACGAGGCACTGATCGTATCGCTCACGACATTGGTCGGTCGGCTCACTGGGACCCCACCGTTCCGGCCCATGGCAGACCCTGCTCCCGAAAGGTGCGCAGCGTCGTGGCGGCGTGGTCGACGGCGTCGTCGACGCCGCTCACCACGGCGTGCGCGCCGGGGCCGTCGCCGACGAGGACGCGGTGCGGTTCGGCGATGCGCACCGGCGGCGGCGACGTGCGGACAGCCTCGAGCACCTCGGTGAACGCGCCGGACCGCTCCAGCGGGGAGATCAGCGGCACCGACGGGTCGCGCCGGTGCGCCAGCAGGTTCTCGAGCAGGTCGGTGAACGGGAACTCCCGTGTGGTGGTGCCGCCTGCGGTCGTGACGTCGACCCGGCCGGTCTTGTACCAGAGCACCGCACGGCCCCGGCTGCCCACGACGACGACGTACGGCTCGCGCGACTGGCTCGCGCACAGCGTCAGGGCCGCGACGACGGTGCCGCCGCGCCGCGTCGTGACGCGCACGCACGAGGTGTCGTCGGCCTCGATGTCGTTGGCCCGGAACAGCTCGGTGTGCACGCCGGCGAGGTCGCCGCGGCGGTCGCCGCCGTCGACGCGCAGCGCCGTCGCCAGTGCGTGGGCGAGCGGGTTGGTGACCACGCCGTCGACCACCGGGCGGCCGTCGAGCACGCGCCGGCCGGCCCAGGCCGACCGCTGCCAGTACGCCCGCGTGCGGACCCAGGCGCCGGCCGCGCCCACCCCGCGGACCTCGCCGAGGACGCCGTCGGCGACCAGCCGCCGGACGTGCTCGACCGCCTCGGTGCCGAAGCTCTGGAACCCGACCTGGACGCGCCGGCCGGTGCGGGCCAGCCGTTCGGCCAGCGCGTCGAAGCCGGCGAGCGTCGGCGCGGGCGGCTTCTCCAGCAGCACGTCGGCGCCGGCCTCGAGCGCGGCCTCGGTGAGGTCGACGTGCCGGTGGATGGGGGCGGCCACGACGACGACGTCGGGGCGCACCTTGTCGAGCAGCTCGGGCAGGCCGTCGGTCCACGGCGTCCCGGCCGGCACGCCGTCGAGGTCGGGCGACGGCGGCCGCGGGTCGCAGACGCCGGCCAGTTCGGCGGCGCCCGACGCGGAGAGCGCGGCCAGCCGGCGCAGGTAGGTGGCGCCATAGCCGTAGGCACCGGCGAGCACGACGCGCGTGGGGGCCGGGCGGCTGGTCATGGACACCTCCGGGGGTGGTGCTGGCGAGTAACCGGTATCTCAGCGTAGCCTACCGCCACGAGCAGGAGGTTCACGCCCACGCGCTCCAGACTCTTGCCCGCGATTGACACCCGACCGTACGCTTGCTAGAAATCGGTATCTCGACGGACAGCGCTTTCCGTGGTCCCCGTGGCCGCGACCGTGCCCGTCGATCACAGAGACCGCGAGGAGGTCACCGATGACCACCGTCCCGACGTTCTCGCGCGGGCGGGCGCCCGGCGAGCCACCACCGCAGGCGGCGCCCGACCCGCCCGCGCCGCGCCGGAACCGGCGCAGTCCGCTCGCCAAGCGTGAGGGACGGGTGGCCTACCTGTTCCTCGCGCCCTGGTTCATCGGGATGGTGGTCATCACCATCGGACCGATCCTGGGCTCGCTGTACCTCTCGTTCACCGAGTACAGCCTGCTGCAGCCGCCGGAGTGGCTGGGCCTGGACAACTACCGGCGCATGCTCGACGACGAACGGCTGCACACCGCGCTGCGGGTGACCTTCACCTACGTGTTCGTGTCGGTGCCGCTGCAGCTGGCGCTGGCCCTCGCGCTGGCGTTCTTCCTCGACCGCGGCGTGCGGGGCCTCGCGCTGTACCGGTCGATCTACTACCTGCCGTCGCTGCTCGGCGGCAGCGTGGCGATCGCCATCCTGTGGCGGCAGATCTTCGGCACCGAGGGCCTGATCAACCAGCTGCTCGGCATGGTAGGCATCGAGGGCGAGGGCTGGGTCTCGCACCCCGACCACGCGCTGTCCACGTTGATCGTGCTGAACGTGTGGACGTTCGGCGCGCCGATGGTGATCTTCCTGGCCGGGCTGCGGCAGATCCCGACGATGTACTACGAGGCGGCCGAGGTCGACGGCGCCGGCGGGTTCACCAAGTTCTGGCGCATCACCATCCCGCTGCTCACGCCGATCATCTTCTTCAACCTCGTGCTGCAGATCATCGGGTCGTTCCAGACGTTCACGCAGGCGTTCATCGTCAGCGGCGGCACCGGCGGACCGGCCGACTCCACGCTCTTCTACACGCTCTACACCTACCAGCGGGGCTTCGGCTCGTTCGAGATGGGCTACGCGTCGGCGCTGGCCTGGGTCCTGCTGGTGATCATCGCCGGGTTCACGGCGGTGAACTTCCTCGCGGCGAAGCGGTGGGTGCACTATGGCGACTGACCTCGAATCGATCGCCGCGCCCGATCCCGCGGCCCTGGCCGCCCGGCGCCGCCGCGACGGCCGGAAGCGGCGGCTGCTCAAGCACGTCGTGCTCATCATGTTCGGCTTCGCGATGCTCTATCCGCTGCTGTGGATGGTGTCGAGCTCGTTCAAGCCGTCGGACCTGATCTTCCGCGACGTGTCGATCATCCCGAGCGAGTTCGACTTCAGCAACTACACCGACGGCTGGAACGCCCTGGCGCGGCCGTTCCACCACTACCTGATCAACTCGGCGATCATCGTCGGGTTCTCGGTGGTGGGCAACCTGCTCAGCTGCGCGATGGCGGCCTACGCGTTCGCCCGGCTGCAGTTCCGCGGGCGGCGGCTGTTCTTCGCCGCGATGCTCGGCACGATCATGCTGCCGATCCACGTGGTGATCGTGCCGCAGTACATCCTGTTCTCGGAGCTGGACTGGATCAACACCTACTACCCGCTGATCGTCCCGAAGTTCCTGGCCACCGACGCGTTCTTCATCTTCCTCATGGTGCAGTTCATCCGCGGGCTGCCCCGCGAGCTGGACGACGCCGCGCGCATCGACGGCTGCGGCCACTTCCGGATCTTCTGGCGGATCATCATGCCGCTGTGCCTGCCGGCGCTGGCGACCACGGCGATCTTCACCTTCATCTCGGTATGGAACGACTTCTACAGCCAGCTGATCTTCGTCACCGACCCCGACCTCTACACCGTGCCGGTCGCGCTGCGCACGTTCGTCGACTCCCAGGGCGAGTCCGCCTGGGGGCCGCTGTTCGCGATGTCGCTGGTCGCGCTGGGGCCGATCTTCGGCTTCTTCCTGGCCGGGCAGCGCTACCTCATGCGCGGCATCGCCACGACCGGCATCAAGTGACCCCTCCCGAGAGGACCTTCTGCATGCGTACCCCCCGTGTCCTGGCCGTCGCCGTGCCGGTCGCCGCGCTGCTCGCCGCCTGCGGTGGCGGCGACACCACCGGTGGTGACGGCGACGTCGTCGAGCTGCGCTACGCCTTCTGGGGCAGCGACGACCGGGCCCAGATGACGCAGGAGATGATCGACGCGTTCGAGGCCGAGAACCCGGACATCCGCGTCGAGATCGACTACGCGGACTTCGGCGCCTACTTCGACAAGCTGGCCACCTCGGTGGCGGCGGGCGACGCGCCGGACATCATGACGATGGGCGGGGCGTACCACAGCGAGTATGCCGGGCGTGGCGCGCTGCTCGACCTGGGCGAGGTCGACGACATCATCCGCACCGACGACATCGGCGACGACATCCTGGCGCACGGCACCATCGACGGCTCGTTGTACGCGATCCCGACCGGCGTCAACGGCTACGCGATGGTGGCCAACCCCGCGGTGTTCGCGGCGGCCGGGCTGGAACTGCCCGACGACACCACGTGGACGTGGGACGACTTCGCCCAGCTGTGCACGCAGATCGGCACCGCCCTCGGCGAGGAGGGCTACGGCGCGCAGGACCTCACCAACCACAACACTCTCGCGCTGTGGGCCCGGCAGCACGGTGAGCAGCTCTACACCGAGGACGGCGAGCTCGGCCTCTCGGCCGGCACCCTCACCGAGTGGTGGGAGTTCTCGCTGGAACTGCGCGACTCCGGCTGCACGCCGCCGGCCACTCGGACCGAGGAGCTGGCCAGCCAAAGCGCACCGGAGCAGACGCTCATCGGCACCAACACCGGCGGCATGGCGCTGGTCTGGTCGAACGTGCTCGAGGCGCTCAGCACCGCGTCGGGCGAGGAGCTGCGGCTGCTCATCCCGCCGGGCGTCGAGGGCGGCGAGCCGGGCTCATGGCTCGGGCCGTCGATGTACTACACCATCTCGGCGCGGACCGAGCACCCCGAGGAGGCCGCCCGGTTGGTCGACTTCATGCTCAACGAGCCGGCCGCGGCGGAGTCGTTCCTGACCGACCGCGGCCTGCCGGTCAACACCGAGGTGCGTGACGCCATCGTGCCGCAGCTCACCCCGGTGCAGCAGGCCGAGGCCGAGTATCTCGACCGGCTCCAGGAGGTCGTCGGTGAGCCGGTGCCGCCGGCGCCCGTCGGGTCCACCGAGACCGCCGGCATCGTCACCCGGCTCAACAGCGAGGTGCTGTTCGACCGCATGACGCCGGGCGGCGCCGCCGAGCAGGCTCTCGCCGAGATCGGGACGGCGCTGGACCGATGAGTATCGACCGCCGCGCCCTGGTGTCCCGGCACCACGTCGAGCTGACCGAGCTGGACGGACGCTCCCCGTTGTCGGTCGGCAACGGCGAGTTCTGCTACACCGTCGACGTCACCGGGCTGCAGACCTTTCCGGACCTTTACCCGGTGGAGTCGCGTGACGGCGGCCCCGACGGCACGCTGCTGGGCACCCAGGCGCAGTGGGGCTGGCACACCGTGCCGGCCGGCGACGGCGGTTCCGGCTTCCGGCTCGAGGACACGCTGATCACGTACGACACCCCGCGCGGACCGGTGCCGTACGCGGACATGACCGGCAGCATCGGCGCCGGCGGCGACCGCACCGACTCACCGGCCGAGCTGTGGCTGCGGGCCAACCCACACCGCCTCGACCTCGGCCGCATCGGCCTGGAGCTGCTCGACGCCGACGGCCGGGCGCGGCCGGTCACGCCGGGGGACCTCTCCGGCGTGCGCCAGGTGCTCGACCTCTGGCACGGCGTCATCGACAGCACGTTCATCCTGTGCGGCGAGCCGGTCCGGGTCCGGACGGTGTGCCACCCCGACGCGGACGTGCTGGCCGTCCGCATCGTCTCCGACGCGGTCCGGGCCGGCCGGCTCGTGGTGCGGCTGGCGTTCCCGTACGGGTCGCAGAGCTGGCACGACGCCGCCGACTGGACGCGGCCGGAGGCGCACCGCACCACCCTGCAACGCACCGCCGGCGGCTGGCGGGTGGACCGTGAGCTGGACGCCGACGGGTACGCCGTCGCCGTCACCGCCACGGAGGGGCTGACGGTGACGCAGACCGGCGCGCACGTGCTCCGGGCCGCCGCCGTCGGCACCGCCACACTCGACCTCGTGGCCGGCTTCGCGCCGTCGGCCGCCGCGCTGCCGCCGTCCGCGTCGTTCGAGGAAGTGCACGCCGCCGCGGCGCGGCACTGGCCGGAGTTCTGGTCGAGCGGCGGCGCCGTCGAGCTGGCCGGCAGCGCCGACGAGCGGGCCGCGGAGATCGAGCGGCGCACCGTCCTGTCGCAGTACCTCACCGCGGTGAACTGCGCAGGATCCCTGCCGCCGCAGGAGACCGGACTGGTCTGCAACTCCTGGCGCGGACGGTTCCACCTCGAGATGCATTGGTGGCACGCGGCGCACTTCGCGTTGTGGGGCCGGCCGGAGCTGCTGGCCCGCAGCCTGCGCTGGTACCACTCGGCGCTGGACGCGGCCCGGGCGACGGCGAAGCTGCAGGGCTACGCCGGTGCGCGCTGGCCCAAGCAGGTCGGGCCCGACGCACGCGAGAGCCCGAGCCCGATCGGCGCGTTCCTCATCTGGCAGCAGCCGCACCCGATCCATCTGGCCGAGCTGCTGTACCGGGCCGCGCCCAGCCGCGAGGTGGTCGAGGAGTTCGCCGAGATCGTCTTCGCGACCGCCGAGTTCATGGCCGACTTCCCCGTGGCGACCGAGCGCGGCTTCCAGCTGGGCCCGCCGGTCATCCCGGCGCAGGAGTCGTACGGGTCCATCCGGGCGCGGGCGACCAACCCGACCTTCGAGCTCGCCTACTGGCACTGGGCGCTGGAGACCGCGCAGGCCTGGCGGGCGCGCGCGGGCCTGCCGCCGCACGAGCGGTGGAGCGCGGTGGCCGCCGGGCTGGCGCCGCCGCACGTGCGCGACGGCGTCTACACCGCCATCGACGTCGAGCCGTACACCGTCCGCACCGATCACCCGTCGATGCTGTGCGCCCTGGGCGTGCTGCCGGAGACGCCGCTGATCGACCCGGCGATCATGCGGGCCACCCTGCACGACGTGCTGGCCGACTGGGACTGGGACAGCACGTGGGGCTGGGACTACCCGGTCCTCGCGATGACGGCCGCGCGGGTCGGCGAGCCGGAGCTGGCCGTCGCAGCCCTCACCATGCCGGCGGGCAAGAACGAGTTCCTCCCGAACGGTCACAACCGGCAGACGTCGTCGCTGCCGCTGTACCTGCCGGGCAACGGGGGAGTGCTGGCGGCCGTCGCGCTGATGGCCGCGGGCTGGGACGGCGCCGGGAGGCAGGCGCCGGGATTCCCGGACGACGGGCGGTGGACGGTCCAGGTCGAAGGACTCGTCCCCGCTCCCTGACCGAACGACCAGGGAACGACCAGACCCCGAAGGAGTGGGATGGAGATGAGCGGCGGGCAGAGAAGGGCATGGGGCGCCATGGCCGGTGTCCTCGCGCTGGCACTGGTGGCCGGCGGCTGCGGAGGCGGCGACGACGGCGGCGACGGCGGCGACGCGGCCGGCTCGGACGAGCAGGTGACGCTGCGGTTCGCCTGGTGGGGCAGCGACGAGCGGCGCGAGCTGACCGAGGCGGCCATCGCGGCGTTCGAGGAGCAGCACCCGGACATCGACGTGCAGGGTGAGTACATCGAGTGGAGCGGCTACTGGGACCGGCTGGCCACCCAGGTCGCGGCGGGCGACGCACCCGACGTCATCACCCAGGAGGAACGATTCCTGCGCGAGTACGCCGGCCGCGGCGCGCTGCTGGACCTCTCCGAGTACGAGGACACCATCGACATGTCGCAGCTGGACCCGCTCGTGACCGGCAGCGGCGAGGTCGACGGCGGACTGTACGGCCTGCCGACCGGCGTCAACGCCTACGCCGTGTACGCCAACCCGCAGCTGTTCGCGCAGGCCGGCGTCGAACTGCCCGACGACACCACCTGGACGTGGGACGACTACATCCGCATCGCGAACGAGATCACCGCGGCGACGGGCGGCGAGGTCTTCGGCGCCATGGACTACGGCGGCAACGAGGCGGGCTTCAAGATCCTGGCCCGGCAGCACGGCCAGGAGATGTACGACGCGAACGGCGAGCTGGCGTTCGAGCCCGAGACGCTGGCGCAGTGGTGGGAGTACTCCCTGCAGCTGCGCGACGGCGGCGGCGCGCCGCAGGCCACCATGTCGGCCGAGCAGCAGGACACCGGTTCGCCGGAACAGACGCTGCTGGGCACCAACCGGGCGGCGATGGCCTGGTACTGGAGCAACACGCTGGCGGCCCTGTCCAACGCGTCCGGCAACGAGCTGGTGCTGCTGCGGCCGCCGGGTGAGCACGAACGCGAGCGCACCGGCAACTACTACAAGCCGGCCATGCACTACTCCGTCTCGGCGCGCACCGAGCACCCGGAGGAGGCGGCGATGCTGGTCGACTTCCTGCTCAACGACCCGGCGGCGATCGACGCCATCCGCTCCGACCGCGGTCTGCCGGCCAACCTCGAGCAGCGCGAACGCATCCTCCAGGACCTGGACGAGTACCAGGTGGCCGAGGCCGAGTACCTGGCGGAGATCCAGGAGGACGTCGTCGACGCTCCGCCCGCGCCACCGATCGGCGCCGGTCAGGTCGTCGACATCATCAAACGCCTCAACATCGAGGTCCTCTTCGACCGGCTCAGCCCCGACGAGGCGGCCGAGCAGTTCATCAGCGAGGTCGAGGCGGCCACCGGCTGACGGCGCCGCGTCCTCGTCGTCCTTGATTCACGAGCAGATGGAGTAGCAGTGAACGCAACGATCCCCGGCAGCGGCCCGCGGCGCTACGCCGTCGTCGGCACCGGCAGCAGGGCGCAGATGTACGTCGACGCCCTGCTGACCACCCATGCCGACGTCGGAGCGCCGGTCGCCTGGTGCGACGTCAACGCGACCCGGATGTCGTACTACGACGACCGCGTACGCGCCGCGTTCGGTCCCGACGCGGCACTGCCCAGCCGGTACGGTCCCGACGACTTCGGCGCCCTGCTCGCGCAGGAGCGGCCCGACGCCGTCATCGTCACCTCCCCGGACTGGACCCACGACCGCTACGTCGTCGCGGCGCTGGAGCACGGCAGCGACGTCGTGGTCGAGAAGCCGCTGACGACCAGCGTCGACAAGGCCAAGGCCATCGCGGCGGCGGCCCGCGAGTCCTCGGCCGGTCTGGTCATGACGTTCAACTACCGCTACTCCCCGCGCAACTCCACGGTGAAGCAGCTGATCCTCGACGGCGCCATCGGCGAGGTCACGTCGGTGCACTTCGAGTGGGTGCTCGACACGTCGCACGGAGCGGACTACTTCCGCCGCTGGCACCGCGAGAAGGACCGCTCCGGCGGGCTGCTGGTGCACAAGGCCACGCACCACTTCGACCTGGTGAACTGGTGGCTCGACGATGTGCCCGCGACGGTCTTCGCGCTCGGCGGGCTGCGGTTCTACGGCGCCGAGAACGCCAAGGCCCGCGGCCTGGGTCCCCGGCCGGTGCGCAGCCGCGACGACGCCGGCCGGGCGGCCGACCCGTTCGCCCTCGACCTCGCCGCCGACGACACTCTGCGCCGGCTGTACCTGGAGGCCGAGACCGACGACGGCTATATCCGCGACCAGGACGTGTTCGGCGAGGGCATCACCATCGAGGACAACCTCAACGTCCTGGTCGGGTACGAGCGCGGCGCGAGCCTCAGCTACACGCTGAACGCGCACTCGCCGTGGGAGGGCTACCGCGTCGCGTTCAACGGCACGGCCGGGCGGCTCGAGATCGAGGTGGTCGAGTCCGCGCACAAGGCCAGCGACGCCGATGACGACGCCGAGCAGGTGCGCCGGAAGGGCACCCGGATCGTGCTGCAGCGGCACTGGGAGCCGGCCGTCGAGGTGCCGGTGCCGGAGAGTCCGCACGGTGCCCATGGACATGGCGGCGGCGACCGTCTGCTCCTCGACGACGTGTTCCGCGGTCCCGGCGACGACCCGCTCGGCCGGCCCGCGGGCACCGTCGACGGCTTCCGCAGCATCGCCGTCGGGCTGGCCGGCAACGAGTCGCTGGAGACCGGACGGCCGGTGGCGGTGGCCGGTCTCGGCCTGCCGCTGCGCGCCGACGAGCTGCGCCCGCGCCCCGCGAGTGCGCCGTGAAGGTGCTGGTCACGGGCGGGTCCGGGCGGCTGGGCGAGAGCGTCGTCCAGGGGCTGCTGCAGGCCGGCCACGACGTCGTGAGCGTCGACCTGCGTTCGCCGCGGCGGCATCGGGAGCAGTGGTTCGCCGCGGATCTGACGGTGGTGGACGAGGCGTCGTGGGCGCTGGCGCGGGTGCGGCCGGACGCGGTGGTGCACCTGGCGGCGATCGCGGTGCCGTTCAGCCGGCCGGAGCGGGAGATCCTGCGCACGAACACGGCGCTGGCCTACAACGTGTGCCGCTCGGCGCTGGACGCCGGCGCGGGCACCGTGGTGGTGGCCTCCAGCCCGACGGTGGTCGGGTACGGCGCGCCGACCGGGTGGGCGCCGTCGTACCTGCCGATCGACGAGGCCCACCCGGTGCGGCCGTGGAACGCCTACGGGCTGTCCAAGCTGATGGCCGAGCACGTGATGCGGATGTTCACCGCGCAGGCCGGTGACCGGATGCGGCTGGCCGCGATCCGCCCGTGCTACGTGATCGCCGAGGAGGAGTGGGCCGGCGCGCCGACCCAGCAGGGGCACACGGTGCGCGAACGGCTCGACGATCCGGCGCTGGCGGCGGGGTCGTTGTTCAACTACGTCGACGCCCGCGACGCCGCGGACTTCGTGGAGGTGCTGCTGCGCCGGGCCGAGGAGGTGCCCAACGGCGAGACGTTCTTCGTCGGGGCCGCCGACGCGCTGGCCCGCGAGCCGCTGGCCGACCTGCTGCCGCGCTATCACCCCGGCACCGCCGGGGCGGCCGACGTGCTGACCGGCACCGAGGCGGCGTTCCGCAATGCCAACGCCGAACGCCTGCTGGGCTGGAAACCCGAACGCAGCTGGCGAACGGAGCTGCGATGAGCACCGTCGAGGGGTTGTCCGCCCGCGTGATCCGGGTGCCGCTGCGCCGGCCGTGGGGTGCGGACGTGCCGCGCGTCCACGTCGTCGAGGTGGTGCTGACGACGTCCGACGGCGCGCAGGGCCGTGGGTTCAGCTGGACGCCCACCATCGGCGCCGGTGCCGTCCACGCGCTGCTCACGCAGGACATCGCCGAGTGGATCACGGGGCGCCCGGCCGAGCCGGAGGTCGTCTGGGACGGGCTGTGGCGGCACCTGCACGAGGCCGGCGGCGGTGGCCTCACGACCATCGCGCTGGCCGGCGTCGACCTCGCGCTCTGGGATCTGCGCGGCCGGCGGGCCGGGCTCGGCCTCACCGACCTGCTCGGCCGGCGGCACGACTCCGCCGAGGTGTACGGCAGCGGCGTCAACCTGCACTACTCGCTGGACGAGCTCGTCGCGCAGGCGCAGCGGTGGGTCGCCGCCGGGCACGGGGCGGTCAAGATGAAGGTCGGCCGGCCGTCGCTGGACGAGGACGTCGAGCGCGTGGCGGCGGTGCGGCGGGTGCTCGGGCCGCGGCGCCGGCTGATGGTCGACGCGAACCAGCGCTGGGACCTCCCCGCCGCCCGGCGGGCGATCGCGGCGCTGGCGCCGTACGACCTGTACTGGGTCGAGGAACCGCTGCTGGCCGATGCGACGTGGGCGTACGCGCAGCTGCGCCGCGCGGTCGACGTGCCGATCGCGCTCGGCGAGAACGCGCACACGATCCACCGCTTCCGCGACCTGCTCGACGCCGGCGCCTGCGACGTCGTGCAACCCAACGTCGTGCGGGTCGGCGGCATCACGCCGTTCCTCCGCATCGTCGCGCTGGCCCGCAGCTACGGGGTGAGCGTCGCGCCGCACCTGCTGCCGGAGCTGTCCGGCCAGCTGGCGCTGACGCTGCCGGAGCCCACGCTGGTCGAGGACGTCGAGGACGCCTCGTTCGCCGCGCTGGGCTGCCTCGCCGAGCCCAGCGGCGTCGTCATCGAGGACGGTCGCCTCACGGCGGCGACGGCGCCCGGACTGGGCCTCAGCTTCGCCTGAGGCCGGTCACTCCGCCGGCGTCTCCGTGCCGGTCGGCTCCTCGGCGGCCTCACCGGTCGGTTCACCGGTGGGCTCGTCGGCCGGGGTCTCGGCGGGCTCGACCGGCTCGGCCGGCAGCGCCTCGGCGTAGGCGCCCTCCGCGGGCCGCACGAGCGCCTGGACGGTGGTGCGCGGCGCGTTGTCGAAGCGGAACTCGACGGCGACCGTGTGCCCGGGGTCGGCCTCGACGTCGAAGCCGTCGACGCGGTCGGCGTCGGGCCCGAGGTCGGCGACGCCGCTGACGGGCAGCTGGACCGGACCGTCGGCGAGCTCGGCGGTGACGTCGCCGATGACGACCTCGACCAGCTCGTCGTCGTTGCCGCCGCGGTTGGTGAGCGTGGCGATGACGGTGGCCGTGCCCTCGCCGTCGGACACCACCTGCACGTTGCGCAGGCCGATGTCGCCGGCTTCGGCGTTGACGCCGTTGTCGGCCGGGTACCACCGCTGGGTCTGCTCGTGGATGCTGCAGCCGGCCACACCCAGCAGCAGGACGGGGGCGGCGGCCAGAACCAGACGCCGGACAGCAACCTTCACCACGTGCTCCTCGAAAGCGCGCTCACAGTGGACAGACCGCGGACCAGCGTACCGGCGCCGTCACCGCGCTCGGTCACCGGCACCCGCTTCTACCTGGTGGGACGGCAAGATCGACGACCTTGGAAAGGGGTGAAACGGACACTCCGGATCGGCCGCCGAAGGCGTATGACGAGCGACCGCAGCACGCCGAATGGCGATTTGTCAACCCCCACCACTGGCGCTGACCAGCACAAACGCTCATCCGAGTCGTGAAATTCGTGCTATCATCGGTGGGGGAAAGGGGACAGGAACACATGACTTTCAAGGTCGGCGAAACGGTTGTCTACCCCCATCACGGGGCCGCGCTCATCGAGGCGATCGAGTCCCGGGTCATCAAAGGAGAGGAACGTCAGTACCTCGTCCTGAAGGTCACGCAGGGTGATCTGACCGTTCGCGTCCCGGCTGACAACGTCGACCTCGTCGGCGTGCGCGACGTCGTCAACCAGGAAGGGCTCGATCGCGTCTTCGAGGTGCTGCGCATGCCGCACACCGAAGAGCCCACCAACTGGTCGCGCCGGTACAAGGCGAATCTCGAGAAGCTGGCATCCGGCGATGTCATCAAGGTCGCCGAGGTCGTCCGCGATCTCTGGCGGCGCGAGCGCGACCGCGGGCTGTCCGCGGGAGAGAAGCGCATGCTGGCCAAGGCCCGTCAGGTGCTCGTCTCCGAGCTGGCCCTGGCCGAGAACACGAACGAGGACAAGGCCGAGACTCTGCTCGACGAGGTCCTCGCGGGCTGACACACGCGCGTCGAACGGGGCATGATCCCGTCGTGAGCGTCGCGTGCATCGTGGTCGCCGCCGGTCGTGGTGAGCGGCTGGGCGAAGGGTGCCCGAAGGCGTTCGTCGAGATCGGCGGGCGTCCCCTGGTCTGGCATGCGCTGCGGGCTGCCTCCGGTGCCGCCCGGGTCACCCACGTCGTCGTGGTGGCGCCGGACGGCCTCGAGGGCGACCCCGCGCTGGCCGGCGCGGTCGCCGTCGTCCGCGGCGGCGCCACCCGGCAGCACTCGGTCGCGAACGGGCTGGCCGCGCTGCCCGGCGACACCGAGGTCGTGCTGGTGCACGACGCCGCCCGCTGCCTGGCACCGCCGGAGCTGTTCGACGCCGTCGCGGCCGGCGTCCTGTCCGGGCACGACGCCGTCATCCCGGGACTGCCCGTCGTCGACACCCTCAAGGTGGTCGACGCCGCCGGCCGGGTGACGGCGACCCCCGACCGCGCCGAGCTGCGCGCCGTCCAGACCCCGCAGGGCTTCCGCCGCGACGTCCTCGAGCGGGCGCACGCGGCCGCCGTCGAGCGGGGCGACACCGACGCGCCCGACGACGCCGCGCTCGTGGAGCGCATCGGCCTGCCCGTCCACGTCGTCGCCGGCCACCCCGACGCGTTCAAGGTGACCCGGCCGCAGGACCTGCTGCTCGCCGAGAGCGTGCTGGCGCGGCGGGCGGCGTCGGTATGACGCCCGCCGTGCCCCGCGTCGGCCTCGGCGTCGACGTCCACCGCCTGGAACCGGACCGCCCGTGCTGGGTCGCCGGGCTGCTCTGGCCCGACGAGCCGGCCGGCCCGGCCGGCCACTCCGACGGCGACGTCGCCGCCCACGCCGTCTGCGATGCGCTGCTCTCCGCCGCCGGCCTGGGCGACCTCGGCGCCGTCTTCGGCACCGACCGCCCCGAATGGGCCGGCGCCTCGGGCGTCGCGCTGCTCGCCGAGGCCGCGCGGCTGGTCCGTGCGGCGTCGTTCACCATCGGCAACGCCTCGGTCCAGGTCATCGGCATCCGCCCCAAGGTCGGGTCGAGGCGGGCCGAGGCCCAGGCGGTGCTGTCCGAGGCCGTCGGCGCCCCGGTCAGCGTCAGCGGCACCACCACCGACGGTCTCGGCCTCACCGGCCGCGGCGAGGGGCTGGCCGCCGTCGCCACCGCTCTCGTGCTGGGCTAGTGGACCTTCGGTCTGGGGTCGCGGCGTACTTGTTGGGTGTGTGTCACGCGTTGGGTGTGCGTCGCGCGCGACGGTCGATTCCGGGCCGGAAACGCGACGTACACCCAACACGTGCGCCGGGCATTCACTTGCGCAGCCGCAGGGCCTGCATGCCGCCGTCCACGGCGATCGTGGTGCCGGTGACGCTGCCCGCGGCGGGGCCGGCGAGGTAGGCGATCGCGGCGGCGATGTCCTCGGGCGGGACGAGGCGGCCGGTGGGCTGCCGGGCCTCGAGGGCGGCCCGTTCGGCGACGGGGTCAGGGGCGGCGTCGAGGAGGCGGGTGACCCAGGGGGTGTCGGCGGTCCCCGGGTTGACGGCGTTGACGCGGATGCCCTCGGGGAGGTGGTCGGCGGCCATGGCCTGGGTGAGGGACAGGACGGCGCCCTTGGTGGCGGAGTAGAGGGCGCGCTGGGGGAGTCCGGCGGTGGCGGCGATGGAGCAGACGTTGACCACGGCGGCGTGCGGCGACTGCCGCAGGTAGGGGAGTGCGGCGCGGGTGACGCGGACCATGCCGACGACGTTGACGTCGAAGACGCGGTGCCATTCGTCGTCGGGATTGTCCTCGACGGTGCCGGCGGCGCCGATGCCCGCGTTGTTGACGACGATGTCGAGGCCGCCGAAGCGCTCCGCGACGGCGGTGACCGCGGCGGCCACCCCGTCGGAGTCGGTGACGTCGCACTGGACCGCGTAGAGGTCGGATGGGGCGCCGTCGATCAAACGGTCCAGTACGCCGACCGACGCGCCGGCCGCGGCCAGCCGCCGTGCCGTGGCCAGTCCGATGCCCGAGGCTCCGCCGGTGACCACTGCGGTCAGACCGTCCAGTTCACCCATGGTCCGCTCCCTGTCTCGTCGATGCTCCTCGCTCGCGCGAGCCATCCTAGGGCATTGTGGTCAGACCACACGAGACGGGCCCACCGTCATGGCAGACTGGTGCGGGCAGACATCCGATGTCTGCGCCTCGTCCACGGACCGGAAGGGCCGCCATGAGTCAGATCACCGCCCTCGACACGTTCGACCTGCGCTTCCCGACGTCGCGGATGCTGGACGGGTCGGATGCGATGAACCCCGACCCCGACTACTCGGCGGCGTACGTGATCGTCCGCACCGACGACGACGGCCCCGACGGCCACGGGTTCGTGTTCACCATCGGCCGCGGCAACGACGTGCAGGTCGCGGCGATCGACGCGCTCCGGCCGCTGCTGGTCGGCGCCGACGCCGACGCACTGCTGGCCGACATGGGCAGCGCGTGGCGGCGGCTGGTGCACGACTCCCAGCTGCGCTGGCTCGGCCCGGAGAAGGGCGTCATGCACATGGCCATCGGCGCCGTGCTGAACGCGCTGTGGGACCTCGCCGCCAAGCGCGCCGGCGTCCCGCTGTGGCGGCTGCTGTCCGGCCTGTCACCGGAACAGATCGTCGACCTCGTCGACTTCCGCTACCTCACCGACGCGCTGGAGCCGGCCGAGGCGCTGCAACTGCTGCGGGCCGCCGAGCCGGGCCGTGAGGAGCGCACTGCCGACCTCGTCGCCCACGGCTACCCCGCCTACACGACGACGCCCGGGTGGCTCGGGTACGACGACGCCAAACTGGCCCGGCTGACCCGCGAGGCCGTTGAGGCCGGATTCACGCAGATCAAGCTGAAGGTCGGCGGCGACCTCGCCGACGACGTCCGCCGGCTGGGCATCGCCCGGGAGATCGCCGGCCCGGACATCCGCATCGCCATCGACGCCAACCAGCGCTGGGACGTCGACGAGGCGGTGCGCTGGGTGAAGGAGCTGGCGCCGTTCGACCCGTGGTGGGTCGAGGAGCCGACCAGCCCCGACGACGTCCTCGGCCACGCCGCCATCGCCCAGCGGATCGCGCCGGTCCGCGTCGCCACCGGCGAGCACGTGGCCAACCGGGTGGTGTTCAAGCAGCTGCTGCAGGCGGGGGCGACGCAGATCGTGCAGATCGACGCCACCCGTGTCGCCGGCGTCAACGAGAACCTGGCGATCCTGCTGCTCGCGGCCAAGTTCGGCGTTCCGGTCTGCCCGCACGCCGGCGGAGTGGGCCTGTGCGAGGTCGTGCAGCATCTGGCGATGGTCGACTACGTCGCGGTCAGCGGCAGCACCGAGAACCGCGTCCTCGAGTACGTCGACCACCTGCACGAGCACTTCGCCGACCCCGTCCGCATCGAGAACGGCCGCTACCTCGCGCCGGAACGGCCGGGTGCCGGCACCGAGATCATCGCCCCCTCGCTGGTCGCCCACCGGTTCCCGGACGGTGAGGTGTGGAGCTGACGTGGAGCCGGCTCGGCTTCGGCGCCGCGCCGATCGCCGGGCTCTACACCGCCGTCGACCCGGACACCGCCGCCGCCACTGTCGACGCCGCCTGGGACGCCGGGGTCCGCTACTTCGACACCGCACCGCACTACGGGCTCGGGGTGTCCGAACGCCGGCTCGGTGCCGCCCTGGCCGGACGCGACCGCGACGCGTACGTCGTCTCCACCAAGGCGGGCCGGCTGCTGGTCCCCGGCCACGGCGACGGCAGCGACGACGAGGCGAGCTTCGCCGTCCCGGCCACGCACCGCAGGGTCTGGGACCTCAGCCGCGACGGCATCCGCCGCAGCCTGGACGACAGCCTGACCCGGCTCGGCCTGGACCGCGTCGACATCCTCTACCTGCACGACCCGGAGGAGCGGCTGGACGAGGCGTTGGCCACGGCGCTGCCCGCGCTGGCCGAGCTGCGCGACGACGGCGCCGTCCGGGCGATCGGAGCCGGGTCGAAGGACGCCGCGGCGCTGGCCCGGCTGGTCCGCAGCGGCGGCCTCGACGTCGTCATGGTGGCCGGCCGCTACACGCTGCTCGAACAGCCCGCGCTGGACGACCTCTTCCCCGCCTGCGCCGCCGCTGGTACGGACGTCGTGGCCGCCGGGGTGTTCAACTCGGGGCTCCTGGCGGCGCCGCAGCCCGATCCGGGCAGCACCTACGAGTACGGCGCGGTGCCGCCGGAGGTGCTGGACCGTGCGCGCGCCCTCGCCGCCGTCTGCGCCGAGCACGACGCCGTCCTGCCGCAGGCCGCGCTGCAGTTCCGCTGCGGCACCCGCTGGTGCGGTCCGCGGTCGTCGGCATGCGCAGCCCGGACGAGGTCGCCCGGAACGCCGCCTGGTTGAACACGCCCGTCGCGTCCGAGCTCTGGACCGCCCTGGAGGAGCGCGGGCTCATTCCCGGCGGAGCGGCCGGCGCAGCGGCGGCGCCTTGAGCACCGTCACCGAGATGCTCAGCGCCAGCAGCCCCAGCGCGATGCCGCCGGGGATGTCGCTGAGCCAGTGGTAGTCGAGGGCGGTCATGAGGAACCCGGTGACCATGACCCCGGCGCCGGCCACCCAGAGGTAGCGACGCAGCCGGACCGGGTCGGGCTTCAGCCCCTGTGCCCCGAACAGCACGATGACCAGCAGGAACCAGGTGAGCGTCGCGTTGGCGGTGTGTCCGGACGGGAACGCCTGGCCGACGCCGTGCAGCACGTCCTGGCCGCTGGCCGGCGGTGTGCGGCCCAGCCCGAACTTGATCCAGTACCCGATGAACAGCACCGTCGCCAACCCGGACGCGATGGCGACGAGCACCCGGATGCGGCGCTGCTTGTAGGCCACGAACAGGCCGACCGCGGCGATGATGGGCAACGTGTAGAGCCGCTGGCCGCCGAGGCTGGCCAGGGCGTCGAGCAGGCCCTTCGTGACGCCCTCGGGCTGGCGGGCGTCGACGTGGACGTGGAAGTCCCAGTCCCACGCGATGAACCAGCCGCGCTCGACCACCTGCCACGTCATGAGGCCCAGCAGCGCGGCGCTGACCAGACCGGCGATCGTCGACGGAGCCCACCACGGCCATTCACGCCGGGTGGACACTCGGGTCGGTACGTCGTCGGTCACCATGGTCACTGTTCATTGTTCCCCATCGAACCGGCGATGTGGGAACGGCGACGTCGCCGCGGCGGCGGTGGGAGCGGCTCGGAGTGGCTACCCTTGTCCGGTGAGTCTTCGCCTGTACGACACTGCCAGCAGTGAGATCCGCGACTTCGTCCCGGTGGTTCCGGGCAAGGTCGGGATCTACCACTGTGGGCTGACCGTGCAGGGACCCCCGCACATCGGCCACATCCGCAAGGAAGTGGTCTTCGACGTGCTGCGGCGCTGGTTCGAGCACAACGGGTACGAGGTCACCATCGTGGCCAACGTCACCGACATCGACGACAAGATCCTCACCAAGTCCGCCGAGTCGGGCCGCCCGTGGTGGGCGTGGGCCTATGAGAACGAGCGTGCGCTCGACGCCGCCTACGAGGTGCTCGGCTGCCTGCCGGCCACCTACCAGCCGCGCGCCACGGGACACATCCCCGAGATGGTCGAGCTGATGCAGCAGCTCATCGAGCGCGGGCACGCCTACGTGGCCGAGGACGGCTCCGGCGACGTCTACTTCGACGTGCGGTCCTGGCCGTCGTACGGCGAGTTGTCGGGTCAGAAGGTCGACGAGATGGAGGCGGCCGCCGACGCCGACCCGCGCGGCAAGCGCGACCCTCGCGACTTCGCGCTGTGGAAGGGCCACAAGCCCGGCGAGCCGGAGACGGCGTCGTGGTCCACGCCGTTCGGCCGCGGCCGGCCCGGCTGGCATCTGGAGTGCTCGGCCATGGCCGGCAAGTACCTCGGCGACGAGTTCGACATCCACGGTGGCGGCATCGACCTTCGCTTCCCGCACCACGAGAACGAGCTCGCCCAGTCCCGAGCCGCCGGGCGCCCGTTCGTCCGCACGTGGATGCACAACGGCTGGGTCACCACCGCCGGCGAGAAGATGAGCAAGTCGCTGGGCAACTCGCTGCTGGTGGCCGACGTCGTGCAGCGGATCCGCCCGATCGAGCTGCGCTACTACCTCGCCGCGCCGCACTACCGCAGCCACGTCGAGTTCTCCGAGGAGGCGATGGCCGAGGCGGCCGCGGCGTTCCGGCGCATCGAGGGCTACGTGGTGCGGGCGTCCGAGGTCACCACCAACGTCCAACCCGCCGCCGACGTCCCCGCGGCGTTCCGGGCGGCCATGGACGACGACCTCTCCGTGCCGCAGGCGCTGGCCGTGCTGTTCGACACCGTCCGCGAGGGCAACACCCTGCTCACGTCCGGCGAGCGGGTCGAGCTGCGGTCCAACCTCGCGTCGGTGCGGGCCATGCTCGGCGTCCTGGGCCTCGACCCGTTCGCCGAGCCCTGGCTGGGCCTGGGGACGGTCGGCAGCGGCGGCGACCGCCTGCGCGGCGCCGTCGACGTCCTGGTCCAGACGGTGCTCGAGCAGCGCCAGCAGGCCCGCGAGAACCGCGACTACGCCGCCGCCGACGCCCTGCGCGACCGCCTCAAGGCGGCCGGCATCGTCGTCGAGGACAACCCCGACGGCACCCGTTGGCAACTGGCCGACGAGCCCGGCGATCTCGGAGGCAACGACTGATGGCGGGCAACTCCCAGCGCCGCGGCGCCATGCGCAAGACCGGCACGAAGAAGGGCATGGTCGTCGGCTCCGGCGGCCAGCGGCGCAAGGCGCTCAAGGGCAAGGGCCCGACGCCCAAGGCCGAGGACCGTACCGGGCACCCCGCCGCACGGAAGGCCGCCGCGGCCCGCAAGGCGGCTGAGAAGGCCAGCGCGGCTCGTCGCGACGGTGGTGGCTCCGGGCGGCCCGGCGCCGCCGAGACCGTCGCGGGCCGCAACGCCGTCGTCGAGGCGCTGCGGGCGAACGTGCCGGTCAAGGCGCTTTACGTGGCCGAGCGCATCGACAGCGACGACCGCGTCCGCGAGGTCCTGAAGATCGCCGCCGAGCGGAGCCTGCCGCTGCTCGAGGCGCCCCGCTCGGAGCTCGACCGCATCACCGCCGGCGCGGTGCACCAGGGGCTCGCGCTGACGCTGCCGCCCTACGAGTACGCCGACCCCGCCGACCTCGTCTCGGCGGCGTTCGAGGCGGGCGAGGTGCCGCTGATCGTCGCGCTCGACGGTGTCACCGATCCGCGCAACCTGGGCGCCGTCGTCCGCTCGGCCGCCGCGTTCGGCGCCCACGGCGTCGTCGTCCCCGAGCGGCGCAGCGCCGGCATGACGGCCGGCGCATGGAAGACCTCCGCGGGCGCGGCCGCCCGGCTGCCGGTCGCGAAGGCGACCAACCTCGCCCGGGCCCTGCGGGCCTACCAGGAGGCCGGACTGTTCGTTATAGGGCTCGACGGCGCCGGCGACACCGACATCGCGGCCGCCCGCGCCCTGGACCAGCCACTGTGTCTGGTGGTCGGGTCCGAGGGAGCCGGCATGTCGCGCATCGTCACCGAGACCTGCGACCTCGTCGTGCGCATCCCCATCGTGAGCGGCGTCGAGTCGCTCAACGCGGGTGTCGCGGCCGGTGTCGCGCTCTACGAGGTCACCCGGGCCAGAAACGTCACCCGGCCGGGGTAGGCTACCCCGATCACTGACGTCGTGGTCCGGGCGATCCTCGGGCACGGCGCCGACCGCGGAGGTATCCGGACGTGTCCGTGGAGCGCATGCTGCCCACGCCCGAGGCCGAAGACCTGATCGGCCTGGTTCGCGACATCGCCGAGCGCGAGCTGCGCCCGCGCGCTGCGGCCGCGGAGGAGGCGGGCGAGTACCCCCGCGACCTCGTCCGCATGCTGGGGCGCATCGGCCTGCTGGGCCTGCCGTACGAAGAGACCTACGGCGGCGGGGCCCAGCCCTACGAGGTCTACCTCCAGGTCCTGGAGGAACTGGCCGAGCGCTGGGCCACCGTGGCGCTGACCGTGAGCGTCCACTCGCTGTCGTGCTGGCCGCTGGCCACCCACGGCACCGTCGAGCAGCGCAAGCGCTGGCTGCCCGACCTCATCGGTGGTGAGCAGCTGGGCGCGTACTGCCTGTCCGAGCCGCACGCCGGCTCCGACGCCGCCGCGCTGAGCACCCGGGCGGTGCGCGACGGCGACAGCTACGTGCTCACCGGCACCAAGGCGTGGATCACCCACGGCGGCATCGCCGACTTCTACACGATCTTCGCCCGCACCTCTGACAACGGCTCGCGGGGCATCTCGTGCTTCCTCGTGCCGGCCGACACCCCGGGACTCTCGTTCGGCGCGCCCGAGAAGAAGATGGGCCTCACCGCGTCCCCCACCACCATCGTCAACCTCGACGGCGCTCGGGTGCCGGTCGAGCGGCGCATCGGCCGCGAGGGCGACGGCTTCGGCATCGCGCTCGAAGCGCTGAACTCCGGCCGGCTCGGCGTCGCCGCCATCGCGACCGGCCTGGGCCAGGCGGCATTGCGGGCGGCGGTCGGCTACGCGCGCGAGCGCGAGCAGTTCGGCCAGCCGATCATCGACCACCAGGGCCTCGGGTTCCTGCTCGCCGACATGGCGGCGGCGGTCGAGAGCGCGCGTGCCCTGTACGTCGTCGCGGCCCGGCGCCGCGATGCGTCACAGCCGTTCCGGCACCAGGCCAGCGTGGCGAAGCTGGTGGCCACCGACAACGCCATGCGAGTGGCGACGGACGCCGTCCAGGTGCTCGGCGGCGCCGGATACACCCGCGACCACCCGGTCGAGCGCTACTTCCGCGAGGCCAAGGTCATGCAGATCTTCGAGGGCACCAACCAGATCCAGCGGCTGGTCATCTCGCGCGAGCTCCGGTCGTCCGGGTGAAGGCGGTCGAACGGCGCAACGCGACGTTCCAGCAGTGGCAGGCGCTGCTGACGAACCGGTCCAAGCGTCAGTCGAGCGGCCGGCTGCTCGTCCAGGGCGTGCGCCCCATCTCGCTGGCCGCCGCTGCCGGCGTGCCGTTCGTCTCGTTGCTCTTCGACGGCCGGCCGCGGCCGTCGTCGTGGGCGGCCGAGCTGATGGCGTCCGGGCTCGCGCCGGTCGTGCGTGTGGCGCCGGAGCTGCTGGCCGAGCTGGGCGAGCGTGCCGACGGCGCTCCCGAGCTGCTGGCGGTCGTCGAGCACCCCGGCGACGACGACGTCGCACGGCTGCCGTCGGCGGCCGACGCGCTGGTCGTCGTGTTCGACCGGCCGGTCAGCCCCGGCAACGTCGGCTCGCTGGTGCGCTCCGCCGACGCGCTGGGCGCGCACGCCGTCGTGGTGACCGGGCACGCGGCGGACCCCTGGGACCCGCAGGCCGTCCGGGCCAGCACCGGCTCGATCTTCACCATCCCGGTGCTGCGACTGCCCGGACCCGGTCCGGTGCTGGAGTGGGCGGCCGGGCGCGCGCCGGTGATCGGCACCGACGAGTCGGGCACGGTCGACCTCGCCGACGCACCGCTGGCCGGCCCCGCCGTCGTCGTGATCGGCAACGAGACCGCCGGCATGAGCCGGGCCTGGCGCGACGGCTGCGACATCGTCGCGCGCATCCCGATGACCGGCGGCGCCAGCTCCCTCAACGCGGCCGCCGCCGGCGCCGTCGTCCTCTACGAGGCGCTACGTCAGCGGTCCGCGCGGCCGTCGTCGTAGGCCAGGGCCATCCCGCGCTCGTTCCAGCTCACCCGTACGGCCGTCAGCACCCCGAGCAGGACGATCACCACGCCGGCCATCTCCGCCGCCTCCTCGACGGCCATCGCCAGGTGCCGCCACAGGTACCGGGCGCCGGCGTCGACGAGCAGGACGTTCAGCACCTCCATGCCGAGGGCGCCCGCGATCGAGGTGGCCAGCCCGGCGACGACGATGAGGCGGGCGCGCCGCGGGACGGCACGGAACGCCGGGACGAGGACGACGAGCGACGCCACCAGGATCGCGGCCGCCGGAATCGTCCAGCCGAGCCGCGCCAGCAGCGAGCCGGTCTCGAACACAGCGGCCGCCCACTCGGCCCCGCGCTCGTGCAGCGAGACGATCTCGTCGAGCGACAGCAGCCCGAGGACGGCCGCCAGCACCGCCCACGCCCGTGCGGCGCCGCCCTCACCCGCGCCACGAGCCAGCCGCGCGGCGACGAGCGCGGCCGCGCAGCAGGCGACCAGCAGCGCCGAGGTCCACCAGCTCGCGAGCGAGCGCTCGTGGCCGCCGTTCAGCAGCGCCAGGACGTCGGCCAGGACGCCACCCTCAGGGCGGGTGCGCATGCGCACGACGACGGCCAGGAGATGCAGCGCCATGACGACGGCACAGCCGAGCAGCAGCGCCCGGCCGATCGCGTACCGGACATCGTCCCGCGCGAACGGGGAGGCGATGCGCCGCTGGCGATCGACGGGGGCCGTCATGAACGCACGGTAACAGGCAGGTGTACGGATTCCCGGCCTTCTGTGCGGTGGCGGGTGCCGTCCCGTTGATGCGTGGGGCCCGTCCCCCTGCTGCCCGATTGTCTTGGCCGCGGGCGCGCGCCTCAAGCGGACTATGGGGGCGCTTCGCGCCGGCGATGACCGCTTGACCCGCGCGCACGCGGCGAAGAACGGGCAGCTATCAGGGGGACGGGGGAAGAGCGGCGACGGGCCCACGGGGGCGTCGGCCCCGTTTCGGTGTGGCGTTGGTGTCGTTGGGCGTCCATCTGGTGAGATTTCACCGTGAGCCGGGGGTCATCACGAGGATTACCCCAGCGTCAACACGCCTACAGGCATGGTGAAGCTCACGGAATCCTCGTGATGTAGGCGATCGCCGATGATCATCGCCGTCCACAGTCCGACAAATCGGGTGAAACGGGCAGGACAAGCGTGAGGCGTGCCCAGATCCTCCCCGTCCCCCTGATAGCTGCCCGTTCTTCGCCGCGGACGGGCGAGTCAAGCGGTCATCGTCGCGCGAAGCGCCAATAGTCCGCTTGACGCGGTCGTTCGCGGCAAGACAATCGGGCAGCAGGGGGACGGGGAGCCCCAACCAACGCAGTAGGGGACACGCGAGAGCCGGGACCGGTCGGGTGGACCGGCCCCGGCTCTCGGGACAGCGCTCGAGGGGTCAGGCGGCGACAGGCTCCAGCTCGGCGTCGGTGACGTCGGGCGTCTCGGGCGCGGGGGTGGCCGGCTGGAAGCGGCGGAAGAGCACGACCCCGACCACCGCGAAGGCGATCATCGCGACCGAGCCGATGCTCGCCACCGTGTTCAGGCCGGTCATGAAGGCCTCGCGAGCGGCCTCCAGCAGCGGCGCCGCGACGTCACCGGGCAGCTGGGCGGCGGCCACGGAGGCACCGGCCAGCGAGTCCTGCGCGGCGGCGGTCAGCTCGGCCGGGGTGCCGTCGGGGATGGTCAGCTCGGAGCGGTAGACCGCGGTGCCCAGGCTGCCCAGGGCGGCGATGCCGAACGCGATGCCGAACTCGCCGCTGGTCTCGGAGACCGAGGCGGCGGAGCCGGCCTTCTCCGGCGGGGCGGAGCTGACGACGATGTCGGCGGTCAGGGCGGCGCCCGGGCCGAGGCCCACGGTGGCGACGATCAGGCCGCCGACGATCAGGCCGAGGCCGCCGGTGGCGCCCGCCTGGGTCATCACGAGCAGGCCGATTCCCGCGAGGGCCATTCCGCCGCCGATCACCCAGCCGGCACCGACCCGCTGGCTGAGCGCCGGGCCGAACATCGTCCCGCCGATCATCGCCACCGACGGCGGCACCAGCCACAGCCCGGCCTGCAGGGGGGACAGACCCTCGACCAGCTGCAGGTACTGGCTGACGAAGAGGAAGATGCCGCCCATCGCGAAGCCGCCGACGGAGAAGATGCCCAGAGCGGAGGTGAAGCGCTTGTTCTGGAACAGCCGCAGGTCCAGCAGCGGGTCGGTCAGGCGCAGCTGCCGGCGGGCGAACGCCACGCCCACGGCGACACCGACGACGATGGCGACGATTGCGGTGACGCTGACGCCGTCCTTCGCCAGATCCTTCAGGCCGTAGATGGCCGGCAGGATGGTGCCGAGCGACAGGCCCACGCTGACGAGGTCGAGCCGGCCGGCGTCGGGGTTGCGGTGCTCGGGCAGCAGGATCGGGCCGGTGGCCAGCAGTAGGACCATGACCGGCACGCCCAGCAGGAACACCGAGCCCCACCAGAACGCCTCCAGCAGCACCCCGCCGATGGCCGGGCCGAGCGCCGTCCCGCCCATGAAGCAGCTCATCCAGACCGCGATCGCGACGCCGCGCTGCTTCGGGTCCTTGAACATGTTGGTGATGAGGCCCAGCGTCGACGGCATCAGCGTCGCGCCGGCGATGCCCAGGGCCGTCCGGGTGGCGATCAGCATCTCCGCGCTGGTGGCCCAGGCCGCCGCCACCGAGGCCGCGGCGAAGAAGACCGCACCGATCATCAGGAGCTTGCGCCGGCCGATCCGGTCGCCCAGGGTGCCCATGGTGATGAGGAACCCGGCCACCATGAAGCCGTAGATGTCGGTGATCCAGAGCAGCTGGGTGCTGGTCGGCTGCAGGTCGGCCGCCAGGTGCGGCAGAGCCAGGTAGAGCACGCTCATGTCGAGTGCGAGCAGCAGGGTGGGCAGGGCCAGAACGGCCAGGCCGATCCACTCGCGCTTGCCGGCTCGCTCCACGGGAGCCGAGGTGTCGATGGTCGTCACGGTGATCCCTCTCTCAGGTTCTTCTCGATCGCGCTGTCACCCGATACGTCGCGGTCGCGGAACGGATTTCGACATCAGCCGCGGATCGGTGTGATGTGACCTGGGTCACATCGAATTCGTGAGAGGGTGGACCCCGTGAAGTACCTGCTGCTCATCTACAACAACCCCGCCGCCGGGCCCGACCTCGACCCCGAGGCCCGCCTGCAGGGTCACGTGACGCTGTTCAAGGAGCTGAACGAGACCAAGACGGTGCTCAGCTCGGCCGCGCTCGGCGACACCGGCGTGCGGACGGTGCGCACCGCCGCGCACGGCGGCGCGCCCGCCGTCACCGACGGCCCGTTCCTGGAGGCCAAGGAGCTGCTCGCCGGCTACTACCTGGTCGACTGCGAGACGCCCGAGGAGGCGGCGGCCATCGCGGCCCGCATTCCGTGCGGCGCGGGCGGGGCGGTCGAGATCCGCCCGGTGAACGAGGCGGTCACCGACGCCGTCCGCGGCGACGCGCCGTACCGGATCTGACGACGTCACCAACGCGAGCGAGGGGTGGGCGGCCGCGCGGCCGCCCACCCCTCGTCATGCCGTCGTGCGTTACGCGACCGT
The DNA here is from genome assembly GCF_003579925.1 of Jiangella rhizosphaerae. Taxonomy (GTDB): domain Bacteria; phylum Actinomycetota; class Actinomycetes; order Jiangellales; family Jiangellaceae; genus Jiangella; species Jiangella rhizosphaerae. The sequence goes on from NZ_QUAL01000054.1 coordinate 81,507, forward strand.
GCCGCGGCGGTAGCGGTACAGCAGCGCCGCGCCGGCCATCAGGGCCGCACCCAGCGCCACCAGGAGGCCGGTGCTGCCGGCGCCGGTGTCGGGCAGGTCGTCGTCGGAGGTGGGCGACGGCGACGGCGTCGGGTCCGTGGTCGGCTCCGCCGTCGGGCTCTCGGACGGCTCGTCCGTCGGCTCGTCGGTCGGCTCATCCGTGGGCTCGTCGGTCGGCTCATCCGTCGGTTCGTCGGTGGGCTCGTCGGTCGGTTCGTCGGTGGGCTCGTCCGTCGGCTCGTCGGTCGGGGTCGGCGTCGGAGTGGGCGTCTCGCAGTCGATCGGAGCGACCAGGTCGATGCCCTTGTGGACGAGGTCCTGCGGCGGGACGCCGTCGGCCCGGCTGGCGTGCACCACGTCGACCGGCACCCGGCCGCACTCGGCGGCACCGTCGTCGACGGCGTGCTTGTCGGGCGTCGACGCGATGCCCGGGCCCTCGACCCAGACGCCGTCGATGGTCACCGGCGCCCACGGGTGCTCGGCGAGGTTCTCGGTGCCCAGGAACGTCAGCGTGGTGCGGCCGGCGTCGTTGTTGTGGGCGATGACGAACGACTCGAGCTCGTCGGAGTACTGCCAGTCGGCCGAGAACGCGTTCGCCACGGAGAAGGCGCGGGAGTTCTCCGGCGAGATCGGCTGCCAGCCGTCGGCGGTGAACACCTCGGTACCGGTGGCGAACGTCGGGTCGGCCGAGCGCCACGCGAACTGGCCGGCGCCGTTGCTGGCCAGCGCGCCGGCGCCGGTGGTGTCGGTGAAGATCAGGTAGAACTTCCCGTCGAGGTAGACCGCGCTGGGCTGGCCCGCGCCGTAATCGTTGCCGGTGTCCTGCTGGTTCGCCGGCGTGATGATCGGCTGGTCGACCATGCGCTCCCAGCTGAGGCCGTCGGAGCTGCGGGCCACGCCGATCGTCGTGACGCCGTCGTTCACGGCAGCGCCGTAGTACATGTAGTAGGTGCCGTCGACCTTGACGACCGACGGGTCGCAGGTGTGCTGCCCGTCGAAGCTTCCGTCGCCGCGGCCCTCGAAGACGATGAGCGGGTCGCCGCCGCCCGGCGCGGTGAACGGCCCGTCGAGGCTCGGCGACTCCGCGTACAGGATGTCGTCGCCGGGCACGGCGCCCTGCGGGTCCTGTGCGCAGTACCACATGCGGTAGACGCCGTTCTCGGCGATGATCGTCGGCGCGTATTCGTAGGCAGCGTCGCCGCCGGTCAGCGGTGCGGAGTTGGGCCGGTGGTTCTCGGTCGTGAGCGGCTGGTCCTGTGCGCTCGCCGGTGCCGCCGCGGCGAGCACGAGAGCGGCGCCGGAGGCCGCGGCCGCGAGTGCGACGACACCGCGGGTACGTATGGTGTGGTGCCTCATCCAATTCCCCATGTTCATGTGCCCGCGCGCAGCACCCTAACAGGCCGCGCTGACCGCTGGGGTTACTGGAGGTCGTTCCAGGTGATGCGGAACGGTTGCGTGGTGTCGGCCTCGGCGCTGGTGCCGCCGAGGATGGCCAGCTCGTCGGGCTTGTGCCGCAGCACGGTGTCGACGTAGTCGCGCGCGGCCTCCTCGAGCCCGACGTCGCGGCCGAGGTTCTCGGAGAGGTACCAGCGGTGCTCGAGCACCTCGTGGAAGATCTCCGGGCCTTCGAGCTTGCCACGCAGGTCGCGCGGGATGGCCCGCAGCACCGGCTCGTAGCTGTCGAGCACCCAGGCGTTGGCGACGATCTCCTCGTCCTCGCCCTGCTGCTCGGTGACGGCGGCGTAGGTGTCGAGGTCGTTGAGCAGCCGGCGGGCCTGGTTCTCCTGTGCGTCGATGCCGGTGAGGCGCAGCAGCCGGCGCGAGTGGTGCCCGGGGTCGACGACCTTCGGCTGGACGCGGATGGTGCGGCCGCCGATGTCGGTGACGATGTCCAGCTCGTCGACGTCGAAGCCCAGGTCGTTGAGGCGGTCGACCCGGCGGGCGATGCGCCAGCGCTCGTTGACGTCGAACGCCTCCCACTCGGTCAGCTCGCTCCAGAGCGCTTCGTACCGCTCGACCACCTGGTCGCTGACGGCGATCGGGTCGACGCTCTCGTCGAGCTGGCCGGCGGCGAGGAGATCCATCATCTCGCCGGCGATGTTCGTGCGGGCGGTGTCGAGGTCGTGCGCGCGCTGGCCGTCGCTGAGCGAGTTGTGCAGCTCGCCGGTCTCGGCGTCGACGAGGTATGCGGCGAACGCGCCGGCGTCGCGGCGGAACAGCGTGTTGGACAGCGAGCAGTCGCCCCAGTAGAAGCCGGTGAGGTGCAGCCGGGCGATGAGGACGACGAGGGCGTCGATGAGGCGGTCGACGGTGTCGCGGCGCATCATGCGCGCGAACAGGGCCCGGTACGGCAGCGAGAACTGCAGGTGCCGGGTGACGAGGACGGAGTCGAGCGGCTCGCCGCCGGGGGCCTCGCGCCCGCTGACGACGCCGACGGCCTGGACCGCGGGGACGTCGAGCCGGGCGAGGTCGCGCAGCATCTGGTACTCGCGGTCGGCGAACGGCTTGACGATCTCTTTCAGCGCGTAGACGTTGCGGCCGAGCCGGGTGAAACGGACGACGTGCCGCGAGATGCCGCGGGGGAGCGCGACCAGGTACCACTCAGGCCACTGCTCCAGGGGCATGTCCCAGGGCAGGTCGAGGAGCGCCTGCTGCTCGCGCGGTGCGGCGAGGATCCGAAGCTCCATGGAGACATTGTCTCGCACGGAGCTCCGGACCCTCGTCCGGTCGATCAGGGCTCGAGACGCTCGCCGGTCTTGACGGAGAAGAAGTGCTCGCTGCCCGGGCGGATGGAGAAGTTGATCTTCTCGCCCTTCTGCGGGGCGTTGCGCGGCTCGACGCGGGCGATGACCTGGTCGCTGCGCAGGCGGTCGGCCTGCTCGTCGGCGGCCGGCCCGGCCGGGCGGCCGTACACGTACGCGTCGGAACCGAGCTCCTCGACGACGTCGACGAGCACCGGGATGCCGCCCTTCTCCTCGGCCGACGCCGGGATGAGCGCCTCGGGCCGGAAGCCCAGCGTGACGGTGCTGGAGCCCTCGGCCGCGACCTTGGAGGAGATCGACGCCGGGATGGCGACGTCGGCGTCACCCAGGGTGGCGCGGCCGTCCTTGACGTCGAACGTCGCGATGTTCATGGCCGGCGAGCCGATGAACCCGGCGACGAAGACGTTGGCCGGCTTGTCGTACAGGCCCAGCGGGCTGTCGACCTGCTGCAGCAGGCCGGCGTTGAGCACCGCGACGCGGTCGCCCATGGTCATGGCCTCGACCTGGTCGTGGGTGACGTAGACGGTGGTGATGCCGAGCCGGCGCTGCAGCGAGGCGATCTGCGTGCGGGTGGAGACGCGCAGCTTGGCGTCGAGGTTCGACAGCGGCTCGTCCATGAGGAACACCTGCGGCTCGCGGACGATGGCCCGGCCCATGGCGACACGCTGACGCTGACCACCGGAGAGCGCCTTCGGCTTGCGGTCGAGGTACTCGGTGAGGTCGAGCAGCTTGGCGGCCTCGCCGACCCGGCGGCGGATCTCGTCCTTCGGGGTGCCGGCGATCTTCAGGGCGAAGCCCATGTTGTCGGCCACCGACATGTGCGGGTACAGCGCGTAGTTCTGGAAGACCATCGCGATGTCGCGGTCCTTGGGCGGCATGTGGGTGACGTCGCGGTCGCCGATGCGGATGGCGCCGCCGTCGACCTCTTCGAGGCCGGCCAGCATGCGGAGGCTGGTGGACTTGCCGCAGCCGGAGGGACCGACGAGAACGAGGAACTCCCCGTCCTCGATGGCGAGATCGAGAGCGTCGACCGCCGGCTTGTCGGTTCCCGGGTAGATCCGGGTGGCCTTGTCGAACGTGACCGTAGCCATCGTTGCTTCCCTTCACCGGCAGGTACGTGCCGGACGATCCGTAGTGAAGTGGACGGGGTATGAAGTTGTCCCGCGAGTTACTGCCAGGTTGCGGGTGTTACGAGACACTATATGGCGGCACCCGATACGTCACCCGGGCGTGACGTAGGTCACGCCGGTGTGCTCGTGGCCGCTGGCCGGGGCGGCCCGCGCGGTACCGTCCGTCGATGGAGGGCGCCGGAGGTGCAGCGGAGCCAGTGAGCCGACGTGCCTGGCCCGACACGCAGAAGGGTGGAACGGTGACCGTGCGGCTCAGCGACGTCGCCTCGCATGCCGGGGTCAGTGAGGCGACGGTCAGCCGGGTGCTCAACGCCAAGCCGGGCGTGGCGGCGCAGACCCGGCAGGCGGTGCTGGCGGCGCTCGACGTCCTCGGCTACGAGCGGCCGAGCCGGCTGCGCTCGACCAGCGCCGGGCTCATCGGGCTGATCGTGCCCGAGCTGGAGAACCCCGTGTTCCCCGCGTTCGTGCAGGTCATCGAGACCATCCTGGCGCAGCGCGAGTACACGCCGCTGCTGTGCACCCAGACGCCCGGTGGCGTCACGGAGGACGAGTACGTCGAGATGCTGGTCGACCGCGGCGTCGCCGGAATCCTGTTCGTCTCCGGACTGCACGCCGACAGCACGGCCAGCCCGGCGCGCTACCACCGGCTGCGTGAGCTGGGGCTGCCGATCGTCCTGGTCAACGGGTTCGTGCCCGGGCTGGGTGTGCCGTTCGTGTCGACCGACGACGTCGCGGCGGCCGAGCTCGCGGTACAGCACCTCGCCTCGCTCGGCCACCGCCGCATCGGCCTGGCCATCGGGCCGCGCCGGTTCGTCCCGGCGGCCCGCAAGATCGACGGGTTCAGCCGGGCGCTGCGCGGCGTGCCCGGCGCACCCGACCCGGACGGGCTGGTCGCGACGTCGTTCTTCACGGTCGAGGGCGGCCGGGCGTGCGCGGAGCAGCTGCTCGACGCCGGCTGCACGGCCATCGTCTGCGGCTCGGACCTCATGGCGCTGGGCGCCGTCCGGGCGGTCCGGCAGCGCGGTCTCACGGTGCCCGGCGACGTGTCCGTCATCGGCTACGACGACTCCCCGCTCATCCCGTTCACCGACCCGCCGCTGACGACCGTCCGGCAGGCGGTCCCGGCCATGGCGTCGGCGGCCGTCCAGGCGCTGCTGGAGCAGATCGCCGGTGTGCCCGCGGACCCGTCGGAACTGCTGTTCACCCCCGAGCTGGTGGTGCGCGGGTCGACCGGCGCCGCGCCGCTTGGGGGCGGACAATCCGGGGTAAAGCACCCCTGACTGGCCAGAAGCCTTTCCGGATCGTCGCGAACGCCGTACGGTTCAAAGGCACCAGGAGTACTCCGAGCCGGCGAGGAGGCCCCCGATGCGCATCTCCGACATCATCCGGACCAAGGGCAAGGCCGTCGTGACGGTGCCCCCAGACACCGACGTCCGTTCCCTGCTCACCGTTCTGGCCGAGAACCGCATCGGTGCGGTGGTGGTGTCCGGCGACGGCACCGCGATCGAGGGCATCGTCTCCGAGCGCGACATCGTCCGGGCACTGGCCGCGCGCGGCGCCGCCGTCCTCTCCGAGCCGGTCTCGGCGATCATGACGTCCGACGTCCAGACGTGCGCGCCGCACCAGCACGTCGACGAGCTGGCCGCGGCCATGACGCTGGGCCGGTTCCGGCACATGCCGGTGGTCACCGACGGCGGCGGGCTCGACGGCATCGTCAGCATCGGCGACGTCGTGAAGATCCGCATCACCGAGCTCGAGGTCGAGCGCGACTCCCTTTCGTCCTACATCCGCACCGCCGCCACCTGACGGCGCATTCCGGCGGTGCGCCGGACTCGTCGTCATAGGACCCATCCCGCCCTCCACCGATCGGCCGATCTTTCCCGGCCTTTACCGGCAAATCGGTCAGCGTGTTCCCAGGTCCGGGCGCGTCGGCATGCACGACAAGTCGATGTCTGGAAGTCTTTGCCCGGCCGACTTTTGCGCGTGATCGTCATGCGTTGTGAACAGCCGCGCATTCTCGGACGTGGTGGTTTTCGAGCCGCCACTTCCGATTGTGGGGACCGCCTGAAATCAAACCCGCAGTCGGAATGGTCACATGCCCTCGTGACCGACGTCGGAGGGCCCGGTGCTCCCTCCTGGGGTGCCGGGTCCTTCGCGCTCGCGCCGGCGCGCGGCAGTGGACAATGGAACCCTGATGTCGACCTCCCGCCGCGCCTGGACCATCTGGGCCGTCGGCGTATCCGCGTACATCGTCGCGGTCATGCACCGCACCACGTTCGGGGTGGCGGGGCTGGACGCGGCCGGCCGCTTCGACGTGTCGGCCAGCGTGCTGGCCTCGTTCGTCGTCCTGCAGCTGGTGGTCTACGCCGGCCTGCAGATCCCGATCGGCCTGCTGCTCGACCGCGTCGGCGGACGGCGGCTGGTGGTCGCCGGTGCGCTGCTGATGGCCGCGGGGCAGGCCGTCCTGGCGTTCGCCGAGTCCGTGCCGCCCGCCGCGGCGGGCCGTGTGCTCGTCGGCATGGGTGACGCGCTGACGTTCGTCAGCGTGCTGCGTCTGGTCTCCGCCTGGTTCCCGCCCGGCCGGGTGCCGGTGATGACGCAGCTCACCGGCCTGGTCGGGCAGGCAGGTCAGGTGCTGTCCGCGGTGCCGTTCGTCGCCGTCCTGCACGCCTACGGCTGGAGCGCGGCGTTCGGCTCGGCGGCCGCGACCGGCGTGCTGGTCTGCGTGCTGGCCGCCGCGGCGCTGCGCGACAGCCCGTCGGTGCGGGCCCAGCCGCTGGCGGACGGCTCGATGCGTCACCTCGGCGCCGACCTCGTCACGGCGTGGCGCCACCCGGGCACCCGGCTGGGGTTGTGGACGCACTTCACGACCCAGTTCTCCGGCACCGTCTTCGCGCTGATGTGGGGGTTCCCGTTCCTCGTGTCCGCCGAGGGCCTCTCCGAGGCGGCGGCCGGAGCGCTGCTGACGCTCACCGTCGTCGCGGGCGTGGTCGCCGGCCCGATCATCGGCGTCATGGTGCAACGGCATCCGCTGCGGCGGTCGTGGCTGGTGCTGGGGATCGTGTTCGCGAACGCGGCCGCCTGGACCGCGGTCCTGCTGCTGCCCGGACGGGCGCCCGGCTGGCTGCTCGTGCTGCTGGTGCTGTCCATGGCGCTCAGCGGTCCCGGGTCGATGATCGGCTTCGACTTCGCCCGCACGTTCAACCCGCCGAACCGGCTGGGCACCGCGACCGGCATCGTCAATGTGGGCGGGTTCCTCGCCTCGCTGCTGACCATCCTCGCCGTCGGCCTGGTGCTCGACGCCCGCAGCGGTGGCGCGTCGTCGACCCAGTACGACCTGGGCGACTTCCGCGTGGCGATGTGCGTTCAGTACGTGATGTGGACGATCGGCCTGGTGGGAATCCTGCGCTCGCGCCGGCTGGCCCGGCGTCGCATGGCCGAGAGCGGCGTCGTCGTCCCGCCCATCCGCGACGTCATCGCCGCGCGTCGTCGTCGCCGGCGGGGGCGCTGAGCCGAGCGACGCGCAGTTCGTAGAGGTAGGCCTTGGTGACGGTGCCGCCGTATCGGTTCTCGATCAGGCCGCGGACGCAGTCGAACAGGCCGCGGCGGCGGTCGGGGCGCAGCGCACGGTGTCCGGAGTACGTCGACAACAGGTCGAGGTAGCCCTGCGCGTCGTACGTGACGTCGGTGCGGTAGCGGCGGCGGACGGCGGGCCGGAACAGCGGCGAGTCGTCGATCTCGTCGGCGAACGGCGCGATCGCGTCGGCCGGCTGGAGGCGCAGGCCGGGCGGGGTCGCGGGGTCCCAGCGTTCGTAGCACTCCTGCACGTCGGCGAAGAAGTCTGCCGTGCCGCCGAGCACGTGCTCGGTCGTCACCGTCGCCAGGGCGCCGCCGGGCCGCAGCACGGCCGCCACCCGCCCGGCCCGCACCGCCGGGTGGAGCCAGTGCCAGGCGGTGAACGACGTCACCAGCTCGGCGGAGGCCGGTGGCGCGGCCCACTGCTCGAAGGTCGACTCCACCACCTCGACGGGGTGGCCCGCGGTGCGTTGGCGCAGCGCCGCCGCGAGGTTGGCGCCCAGCTCGACGGCGACGACATGCGCTCCGCGGGCGACGAGCGGCAGCGTCGCCTGGCCGGTCCCAGGGCCGATCTCCACCACCCGCGCACCCGGGCCCAGCCCGGCCAGCTCACCGAGGGCGGCGAAGATCGCGTCCGGGTAGCCCGGCCGGGCCCGGGTGTACAGCTCGGCATCCTCGTCGAAGATCGTGCGCAGCTCCCGGTCGGCCATGGCGGGGATGCTGTCACGCGCGAGGAGCACGGCGCCATGGAGTTTCGGATCAACGTTCGAGGGTGGGGAGGGCCGGGCGCGCCGGGGGCACGGGGTGCGGGGCGAGGATCTTCTGGGGAGGAGAGGTGGAGCCCGAAGTCGGATTCGAACCGACGACCTACCGCTTACAAGGCGGTTGCTCTGACCAGCTGAGCTATTCGGGCAGAAGAGGAAACGGTACCCGAGCGGGCACCGTCCCCTCCACTGCGTCGGGTGACGCGGCCGTCAGACGACGGCGCCGTAGTTGGGGTCTTCGCGGCTGCGCTTGTCGACCTTCTTCGGCGCCGGCGGCGGGGCCGGCTTCTTGTCCTCGAGCAGGATGGTGAGCGGCACCGCCGTGAAGTTCGACGAGTACGTACCGATCAGGATGCCCAGGACCAGCGCGAGCGCGAAGTCCGACAGCGAGTCGCCGCCGAGGACGAGCAGGGCGACGAGGATGAACAGCGTGCTCGCACCGGTGTTCACCGACCGCGGCAGGGTGTTGAGGATGGCGGTGTTGGAGACCTCGCTGAACCTCTCGCCCTCCTTGCGGGTCCACGTCTCACGGATGCGGTCGAACACGACGACGGCGTCGTTGACGCTGTAACCGATGATCGTCAGCAGCGCGGCGAGGAACATGCCGTCCAGGGGCTTGCCGATCCAGGCGAAGATGCCGACGGTGACCACGACGTTCTGGAACAGGGCCACGACGGCGCCGGTGCCGAACGTCCAGCGGAACCGGATCGCGAGGTAGGCCAGCTGCGCCGCCAGCGCGACCCCCAAGGCGATGAGCGCGTTGCGCTGCAGCTCGTCGCCGAGGCTGGGGCCGATCAGCTCGTCGCGGATCAGCTCCGCGCCGCCGCCGGCCTCGTCGAGCGCGGCGATGACGGTGGCCGCCTCGTCGTCGGACATGTCGCTGGCGCGAACGGTGATGTCGTCGTCGCCGGACTCCTGGACGATGGCCGTCGGGAAGCCGGCGTCGGCGACCGCGGCGCGGGCGTCGTCGACGTCGATGGTCTCGGTGGGCGACACCTCGATGAGCCGGCCGCCGGTGAACTCGATGCCGAACTCGAGGCCGCGGACGAGGATGCCGCCGAAGGCCAGCACCACGGCGACGGCCGAGATGAGCAGCCAGCGCAGCGGCCTGGCCATGAGCTGCGGGTTGCGCTCGCGCAGCCAGAGCCGCACGCGGCCGTGGTGGGCGAGGCCGCTGGCGTCCGGGTGCCGGTTCAGCCAGCGACGGTCGGCCAGCCACTCGCACAGCACCCGGCTCAGCACCAGCGCCGACAGCAGCGAGGCGAGCACACCGATGGTCAGCGTGACGCCGAATCCTCGGACGGGGCCGGAGGCCAGGAAGAACAGCAGCCCGGCGGCCAGCAGCGTCGTCACGTTGGAGTCGGCGATGGCCGACAGCGCGTTCTTGAAACCGCTCTGGACGGCGCCGCGCAGGCTCTTCGTCTTGCCGTCGACGTAGTCCTCGCGGGCCCGTTCGAAGATCAGCACGTTCGCGTCGACGGCCATGCCGATGGCCAGCACGAAACCGGCCAGGCCGGGCAGCGTCAGGGTGGCGCCCAGCGCGCTCAGCGCGGCGTAGGCGATGCCGGCGTAGCCGATCAGCGCCAAGACCGCCATCAGGCCGACCAGGCGGTACGCGACGCCGATGAAGATCGCGGTGGCGGCCATGCCGATGATCGCCGCCCAGGCGCTGGCCTCGATCGCCTCGTCGCCGAGTGTCGGGCCGACGACGCGCTGCTCGACGGTGACGACGTCGACGGGGAGCGCGCCGCCCTCGACCAGCGCGGCGAGGTCCTTGGCCTCCTCCTCGGTGAAGTCGCCGGTGATCTCCGTCTGGCCGCCGCGGATGCCGACGCCGCACTGGACGCTGTTCGTGACATTGGGCGAGGAGATGACGGTGTCGTCGAGGACGATCGCGATGCGCCGGCGCGGGTCGCCGTCGGGCTGGCAGGCGGCGTCGCTGGTGAGCTGCGCCCAGGTCTGGCCGCCGTCGCCGCTGAAGTCGAGCGTGACGAGCCAGCCGCCGCGCTGCACGTCGTAGATGGCGTCGGCGCCGTCGATCTCCTCGCCGGTCATCGCGGTGGGCGCGAGCAGCAGCGGCTGGCCGGACTCGTCCGGCAGCACCAGCTGGTCCTCGCCGCCCGGGGCGGGGGTCTCGCCCGGCGCCGGCGTCTCGGTGGGCGCCGGTGTGGTGGCGGCGGCGACGTCGGTGCCGGTGTCGCCGGCCGGTGCCTCCGGCTCGATGGCGCCGCCGACGGAGCCCTCGGTGGCCGGCGGGGTCGCAGGCGGAGTGGTCGCGGGCGGCGTGGCCGGAGGCGTCGCGGGCGGGGTCTGGGCAGGCGTCTCGGGCGTCAGGCCGGAGGTGTCGTAGCCCAGGACGGGGTGCACCGTCAGCTGCGCGGTGCGGCCGAGGGCGTCGGCGGCCTCCCGCGGGTCGGAGACCCCGGGCAGCTCGACGATGATGCGGCGGTCGCCGGACCGGCTCAGCGACGGCTCGGAGACACCGAGTGCGTCGACCCGGCGGCGCAGCACCTCGAGGGCGCGGTCGGTGGACTCGGCGTCGGCCTGGACGGTGTCGGTGTCCTGCGTCTCCAGGACGATCTGCGCACCGCCCTCGAGGTCGAGGCCGAGGTTCGGGCTCGAGGTGAGCGTGACGAAGGCGGAGCCGGCGAGCACCAGCGTGGCGGCGACGGCGCGGGCCACGCGGCCGCCGTCGGACGCGCCGGTGCCGCGCCTCTTGGCGCGCCGCCGGAACAGGGCGTACGTCGCCAGGATGACGGCGGCCGCGCCGCCGACGAGGTAGAGCGCGGTCATGCGATCCACAGGAGGTCTCCAAGGGACGTGCCCGGCGGCGCGGGCACGTGCCGGCACGCCGTCGGGCGGAAGAGCTGAGGGGACGTCTACTGCCGGATCGCGGGCGGCCCGCGCTGCGGGTCGGTGGGCGTCCACGCGGCGTCGGCCGGCACCCGGTCGGCCGGGGCGGGGCCGGCGTCCAGGAGGTAGAGGTCGAGCGGCCCGACGACGGTCCACGCGGGCGTGGGCGGCGCGTAGCCGAGCTTGACGGTGACGGCGGTCGCGACGACGGCGAGGTCGAGGACGTCGCCGGTGCCGGCGACGGACGGCGCGGACGACCCGAGCTCGCCCGGCGCGGTGGTGATCGACGGACCGCGGTGCTGGCCGGACGGTGCCGCGGCCGCGGGCGGCCCGGACGAGATGAGCATGAGGGCGCCGGAGAGGAGGATGGCCGGAAGCGCCCACATCTTCCGGAGCACGCGGCTGCCCGCGTGGTCTCCGGAGCGGCGACCCGGCATGGCTGCGACCTCCCTGATGCGGCCCTTCGACGGCGTCTCGCCCGCCGTTCCCAGAACCGCGCCAACCATACCCGCTACCCCTGAGGCGTACGATGGTATGGACCGGTACCTGTCAGGGAAGAAGTGACCACATGCCCAACATCGGTACGCCTGAGCTGATCATCGGCCTCATCGTCATCTTCCTCCTCTTCGGCGCGAAGCGGATGCCTGAGATGGCCCGCGGCATCGGCCAGTCGCTGAAGATCTTCAAGACCGAGATGGCGAAGCCGGCCGACAGCGACGCGTCGAACGCCGTCATCGTCACGCCGGCACCGGACCCGCAGCCGCAGGCGACCACCGCTCAGGCGACGCCGGCCCAGCCCGCTACCGAGGCGCCGGTTGCCGCCCCGGCCGACCCGGAGGCGCGTCCGGCGCAGTGACGCGCGCCGTCAGCTCCGCCCGCAGTCGTTCCGTGCCGCGTTCGCCCAGCTCGTCCAGGGCGGCGATGGCCTGCCGACGCACCCGCGCGGCGGCAGCGGCGTCGCCGGCGGCCTCGTGGCTGTCGGCGAGCTTCCGTAGCGTGACCACCTCGTAGTACAGGCCGTCCAGCTCGCGCAGCAGGTCCAGCGCGCGCTCGAAGCAGTCGACGGCACGGTCGTAGGCGCCCAGCTGGTGGTGGGCGAAGCCGAGGGTGTCGAGGGTGGCCGCCTCGGCGAGCCGGTCGTCCAGGCCGCGCAGGATCTCCAGGGCCTGCCCGGCGAACTCCAGCGTCCGCTGGTACCGGCCGAGCATCGCGTGCGCCCAGCCGACGGCGTTCAGCGCGCCCGCCAGCCCGGCCGGCTGCCCGATGCGCCGGAACAGCTCCAGCGCCGCGAGGTCGTGGTCCAGCGACTCCTCGTGCCGCCCGGTGCGCTCCTTCACCACGCCCAGCGACCGCAGCGTCCGGGCCTGCCCGACGAGGTCGCCGCGGGCCGCATAGAGCGTCAGCGCGCGCTGCAGGTGCGCCTCGGCGTCGTCGTGGCGGTCGAGGTAGCCGTAGGCGCGGCCGAGCGACCGGTGCAGGTGGGCCGGCGGCTCGGTGTCGTCGAGTACCCGGACGGCCAGCAAGGCCGAGCTGTTGACCCGGGCGATGTCGCGCCAGCGCCCGCGCCAGTCGAGGTCGATCGTGAGCGCCCACGCCAGCTGCCACGCGTGGACGGCGTGTCCGTGGTCGGCCGCGGCGTCGACGGCGGCCAGCAGCGTGCGCCGCTCGGCGGCGAACCAGGCGCGCGCGGCCTCGGGGCCGGCGATGTGCTCGGCCGCCTCGGGCGTCGCCGACGGCGGCAGCACCGGCTCGTGCGTCTCGCGGTCGGAGCGCAGGAGACGGCTGGCCGCCAGCGCGGTGGCGAGGTAGTGGTCGAGCAGCCGGCGCAGCGCCGCCTCGGACTCCGGCCCACGGCCGCCCAGCTCGGCGGCGTACGCGCGCAGCAAGTCGTGCGCGCCGTACCGGCCGGGCGCCGGTTCGGTCAGCAGGTGCGCGCGGGTCAGCTCGCTGAGCAGCGGGCGGACGGCGTCGGCGTCGAGGCCGGCGAGCGCGGCCGCCGCGGCCGTGCCGATGTCGGGGCCGGGGGCGGAGCCGACCAACCGGAACAGGCGGGCGGCCGGCCCGCTCAACCCGTCGTAGGACCACGAGAACACCGAGCGCAGGTCGATGGTGGCGTCGTCGGCGGCGAACGCGTCCAGCCCGCCGGCGGCCGCCCGCAGCTCGGCCACCCGGTACTCCAGCGACTCCGGCTGCTCCGCCACCCGAGCGGCCGCGACGGCGAGCGCCAGCGGCAGGCGGGCGCACAGCGCGACCAGCTCGTCGACGATCCGCGGCTCTGCGCGGTGGTCGCCGATGCGGCGGAGCACCAGCTCGCGGGCGTCGTCGGCGGGCGGGAGGTCCAGCGTGACCGGCCGCGCACCGGCCGCCGTGGCCAGGCCGAGCAGCTGGTCGCGGCTGGTCACCAGGGTCAGGCAGTCGGCGGAGCCCGGGAGCAGCGGCCGCGCCTGGCGGGCGTCGCGCGCGTTGTCGAGCAGCACCAGCATCCGGCGACCGGCCAGCACGCTGCGGTACAGCGCGGCCTGGCCGTCGGCGTCGGCCGGTATCAGCTCGTGCGGCACCCGCAGCGCGTCGAGGAAGCCGCGGATCGCATCGGTGGGGTCGACCGGCGGCCGGTCGGGATCGAAGCCGCGCAGGTTGACGTACAGCTGGCCGTCGGGGAACCGGTCGGAGACGCTGTGCGCCCAGTGCACGGCCAGCGTCGTCTTGCCGACGCCGGCGGTGCCGGACACCGTCGCGACGGGGGACGTGGCGGCCGCGTGGTCCAGCAGCGCCAGCGCGTCGGCGCGGCCCACGAAGTCGGGCACGTCAGCGGGCAGCTGACGGGGCACGCGCCGCACCTCGGGCGTCCGCCGCGGCGGCGTCTGCGCGAGCAGCCGCGCGTACACCGCCCGCAGCCGGGGCCCGGGTTCGACGCCCAGCTCGGTGGCCAGCCGCGAGCGCACCCGCTCGTACTGCGCCAGCGCCTCGGCCCGCCGCCCGGACCGCTCCAGCGCCTCCAGCAGCAGCGCCCACGCCGGCTCGCGCAGCGGGTGGGCGGCGGTCAGCTCGCGCAGCTCGGGCACGAGGTCCGCCGGGCGACCCAGCTCGAGGTCGAGGGCGATGCGCCGCTCCTGCGCCGCGAGGTGCCGTTCGACCAGCCGCGGCGCCTCGGTGCCGGCCAGCCAGGCGGACTCGACGTCGTCGAACGGCCGGCCGCGCCAGAGCGCGAGCGCCTCGGCGAGACAGCTGCGCTGCCGCAGCGGGTCGGAGCTGCCGTCGGCGCGGTCCAGCAGCCGCTGGAACCGGAGCACGTCGACGGCGTCGGGGTCGGCGTGCAGCACGTACCCGGTGGCGCTGGTCGCGATGAGGCCTGGGCCGAGCAGTGTGCGCAGCCGGGTGACGTAGGTCTGGATGCTGCGCCGCGGGTTGGCCGGCAGGTGCTGCGACCACAGCGCCTCGACCAGCCGCGCCACGGTGACGGTGCGGCCGGCCGACAGCGCCAGGACGGCGATCAACGCCCGCAACCGGCCGGTGGTGACGTCGACCGGCCGCCCGTCCGCCCGCAGGCGCATCGGGCCGAGAAGATCGATCTCGACGCGGGTGCTCATCATCGTTATGACATCTGGCGACCGCCTACGGTTGCATCGGCGGTCTCACCGGTCGAGAGTACGCGGCCGGGCAGCTCGGCGGTGCCGATCCCGTCGACGGTGAGGGTGGCCACCCGGAGCCGGCCGCCTCCCACGGCCACACCGACCCGCACGCCGTCGTCGCCGGCCGGCGCCTGGGTCACCGTCCCCCACGCGGCGCCGGCGGCCCAGAACCAGGTGACGGGGCCGTCGGTGAGGTCCGCCGCCGCGAAGCCGAGCGTGCCGCTCACGCCGTCGTACCCGAAGCCGGTGAGCGCTGGGATCAGCCCCCACGCGGCCATCGCCCGCACGTAGTGGTGGCCGCACTCGGCCTCGTCGAACGGGTTGCGGCGGCGGCCGTCGAAACGGCTGCGGACCGCCTCGACGACGCGCACGCCGTCGTCGACGAGGCCGGCCTGGAGCAGGCCGATCGCCGCCGTGTACTCCAGGCCGGTCCACACCTCGGCGAAGTAGGGGAACGGCCGCGCCGGGCGGTTGCCGTGCGGGTACGACGCGACCAGCAGTCCCGGTTCGCCGGCCAGCGCATAGCTGCGCTTGGGGTTGAACGGGGCTCCGGGCGCGGTGCGGTCGTTGTGCCGCAGGATGCTGCGCAGCGTGCTCCGCACGTGGCCGGCGTCGAGCAGGTCGCCGAGCCCGGTGAGCCGGGCGACGTGCTGGCCGACCAGCTGGTCGGTGAGGCAGCCGTCGCCGATCTGCAGCTCGGGCTCGGTGAGGTCGCGGGCGCCGATGCCGGGCAGCCGCAGGCCCGGCGCGATGGCGTCCTCGCTGCCCGGCGGGCGGATCTCGTGGCGGTAGTACTCGCCGTTGAACAGGTGCGCGTCGATCCAGGCGCTGCCGCGGGCGAACAGGCCGGTGCAGGTGGCGGCGAACTCGTCGTCGCCGAGGTGCCGGGCCATCTCCTCCGCGGCCCGCAGGGCCGCGAGGTACCAGCCGCCGACCTGCGGGTTCGGGCCGAAGTACTCGACGTCCATGGTGTTGTGCTGGGAGCCCTCCATGACGCCGTCGCGGTCGGCGTCCCAGCCGCCGGGGATCCAGGCGAACTCCAGCGCCCGGCGGGCGGCCGGCCAGAGCGCGCGCAGCAGGTCGTCGTCGCCGCTGAGTCGCCATTCGCGGTGCAGCTTCACCAGGCAGCCCATCTGCCCGTCGGCGGCGGCGACGCCGTGCTCGCGGGACCGGTCCAGCGGCAGGTCCAGCCGGAAGCTCATGTGGCCGTCGTCGGCGGTGGCATGCAGGAACTCCAGCTCGCGCATCGACCTGGCCAGCTCGCCGAACAGGTACGGCGTCGTGTGCTCGTAGTTCCACACATGGGTGCAGTTGCCGTAGCAGCTGCCGCTGTCGTCGTGGCAGCCCTCCCAGCCGTAGAACCGGCCGTCCGGGGTGCGGAAGCAGGTCGGCGAGCGCAGGGTGCTGACGTTGCTCAGCGCCGCCTCGACGATCGCGGCCGGCAGGTCGCTGCCGGTCAGCGCGCCGACGAAGGCGACCGTGCGGCCCTCGAGCTCGGCGAGCTGCGGCGCGACCGCGTCGACGACGTCCCAGGCGTCGTCGTACCGCGTCGCGTAGTGGTTGCCGATGACGGTCTCGCCGCGCCAGTCCCGCCGGTTCGGGAAATGCCACGCGAGGAGGAACGTGAACGCGTGCGTCCCACCCGGGGCCAGCCGGCGCAGCGCGGCGACGGACGCCACCGGCTCGCCGTCCGCCGGCCGCTCGTCCAGCCGCCCGTCGGCGGAGAGGTCGTCCCAGAAGTCCAGCAGGGGGCCGCCCCAGCTGGATCCGGCCCACGTGGTGCGCATGGTGACGTCGTCCTCGTCCAGGACGGCCAGGGCGATGGAGCCCCAGCGCTCGCCGTCCGCATCGCCGCCGGACCGCAGCAGCACGCCGTCGCCGCGGCGCTCGTTGCGCGGCTGGTCGCCGGGGTTGCGCACGCTGCCGGCGACGGTGACGTCGAGCGGCTCTCGGCCGGTGTTCGTGACGACGTAGCGCAGGACCGCGACCGGCAGCGAGCTGGCGTCGACGTCGGCGGGGACCAGCGGGTTGAACGCCTGCAGCCGCACCGTCACCGGCACGGCGGGGTCGTCGAGCAGCACCTGGGCGAGCGGATAGGCGGCCAGGAACTCCGACCGGGCGAACCGCGGCAGGCTGTGGTTGGGTACCGCGGCGCCCTCCCAGCCCTCGTACAGCACGGGGTCGATCGGCCCCTCCAGCGCCCGAACGGCGTCACCCGCGCGGACGACGAAGAAGCTGTCGCGCGGCGCGAACCCCTTCGCCGGCTGGTTGCGGATCTCCCAGTCGCGCAGGTCGCCGCGGCCGCCGAGGGACACCGTCCCGGTGCCGATGCCACCGAGCGGGAGGGCGATGCGCAGCGAGTGGTCGGCGTCGTACCGGCGCAGGACCGGCCATTCCGGCGTCGTCATGGTGTGACCACAACGTGCAACGGCATTCCATGTCAAGCCGTGACGGGCCGCTCCGAGACGATGACGGCCAGCGTCCGGCGGCCGATCCGGCGCTGGACGGTCCGCACGCCGGTCTGCCCGACGTCGGCCAGCCGGGCCGAGACCTCACCGAGCTGCGCCGGCGTGATGCCGTGACCCGGCCGGTCGAGCAGCCGCTCGGCCAGCAGCAGGCGGCCTCCTGGCGCCAGCTTGGCGGCCAGGGTGAGCAGGCCGGCGTCGCGGTCGTCCCAGTGGTGCATCGAGGCCAGCGTGTAGATGGCGGCGAAACTGGCGTCGGGGAACGGCACGTCCTCGGCGCCGGCCACCCTGACGTCGGCCCTGGGCACGCGCTTTCGGGCCATCGCGACGAACGTCTCTGACGGATCGACGGCGGCGGCGTGCTCCGCGCCCGTGCGCTGGGCAGCCAATTCGAGCGCCATGCCCGGCCCGCAGCCGACCTCGAGCACCGTCTCTCCGGCGCGCAGCTCCGCGAGGTCGACCACCGCCCGGTTCGTCTCCGGGTGGCGGTTGAACCAGGCGTAGAGCCGCGCCCCGACGGCGCCGAAACCGCTCATGGTCCGAGGATAGAGTGCGTCGTCGGGTGTCCTGCGGTTCGTGACGTTGGCTGTTGCTCCCCGTCCCCCTGCTGCCCCATTCTCTTGCCGCGAACCCGCGCCTCAAGTCCGCCATGGAGTCGCTTCGCGACGAGGGGCGGACTTGACCCGCGGCTTCGCGGCCAAGAACGGGCAGCTATCAGGGGGACGGGGAGGATCTGGGCACGCCTCGGCGTTGCGGTGCCCCGTTTCGCCTGCTTTGTCGGATTGTGGATGGCGATGATCATCAACGATCGCCGACATCACGAGGATTTCGCGAGCTTCACCATGGCTGTAGGGGTGTTGACGCTGGGGTAATCCTCGTGATGGCCCACGAATCACGGCGAAATCTCACCAGGTGGACACTCAACGACACCAACGCCACACGCAAACGCGGCCAACGCCGCGGGAGTCGTCGCCGCTCTTCCCCCGTCCCCCTGATAGCTGCCCGTTCTTAGCCGCGGGCGCGCGGGTCAAGTCCAAGGCCCCCACCCACAAGCGAGCAGTCAACAGTCAGAGGCCGCGGACTTGAGGCGCGCGCCCGCGGCCAAGNCCCACAAGCGAGCAGTCAACAGTCAGAGGCCGCGGACTTGAGGCGCGCGCCCGCGGCCAAGACAATCGGGCAGCAGGGGGACGGCCCAACGTCACGACCCGGCCAACGTCACGATCCGGCCGACGCTCCGAACACCCGACCGACCAGACACGCCCGACCAACGGCACGGGCCGAGCCATCGTGCGTTCGCCGGCGGTCGTCACCAGGACGTCCCGCGCCAACCGGCATCGGAGCCTGTCGGTGCCCGCCCGTAGGGTGGGATTCCCTCCCAGCCGGGCGGGGTCCACCACCCCCGGGCGAGCCGACATCTGGTTCCTGGCCCGAGGCTACGGCAGCGGAATGAACGGCTGCGGCTGCGCTTCGGCGAGCTCGCCGGCCTGGACCCGCACGACGCTGAACGGCGCACCGGCGACGCGGTCGGGCAGGTCGTAGCGGGCGAGGTAGACGCCGGGCGGCAGGTCGACGAAGCCGAACCAGCCGGAGCCGTCGCTGACCTGCGTCCGGTTCTCGCCGCCGCCGGCCACCGGCTCCAGGGTGACGGTGACGCCGTCGAGCGCCGTCCCGGTGCGCAGCCGCAGCGTGCCGGCCATGTTGCCCGTCGTCGGGTCGTCCTTCCACGGCATCGACGGGACGGCGGCGTCGGCGGCGAACGGGGCGTCGGGGCCGGTGGTGAGCGCGGCGGCCAGCGCGGCCCGCTCGGCGTCCTTGACGGCCGGCGACCCGGCCGCCGCGGTCAGCGACGGGTTGGCGTAGGAGTAGCCGCTCCAGCCGGCGACGGTGTTGCCGGCCGCCGTCGGGGTGAGCAGGTCGCGGACCTGCTGGACGCTGTCGCCGATCTCGTTGAGGTACAGCGCCGGGCCGGACACCGTCTGGCGGTCGCCCTGCCAGTCGGCCAGTACCTCGTTCCACTCGGTGAACATCCGCGCTTGGTCGGGCATCCACTCGCGCTTGTAGTTCATCGCGACGACGGTGTCGATGATCCCCTCGTCCAGCCAGCCCTTCCAGTCCTGCAGGACCTCGGCGTACGTGCGGGTCTTCTCCCAGCCGCCGACGCTCTGCGGGCCGAAGCCGTAGGTGATGCCGTCGTTGCTCAGCCGCACCGTCGGATCGATCTCGAAGATGCCGAGGTAGATGCGGCGCACCAGGCTGGTGATCTGCTCCCGGCGCCAGTCGGTGAACTGTGCGTCCGACGGCGCCGGCACGTCGGTGCGGCCGGTGGCGGCCTGGAACCGGGCGATCGAGGTCTCGCTGTAGCCCCAGTCGCTGTGCGTGGTGGTGGAGTTGTGGTCGGGGTAGCGGATGTAGTCGAGGTTGATGCCGTCGACGTCGTACTCGCGGACGATGCTCTGGATCGCGCCGACGACGTAGTCGCGGGCGGCCGGGTTGGCGGGGTCGATGAAGCTGTTGTTGCCGACCAGCTCGGTGCCGTCGACGCGCTTGTTGAGCCAGCGGTCGGCGCCGGTGGCGCTCGGTCCGTGGGCGTTGAAGGCGTGGTCGGGGGAGCGCGGCGGCGTCGCGGAGTTCCAGAGCGTGCCGAAGTTGACCCACGCGTGCACCTCGAGCCCGGCGGCGTGCGCCTGCTCGATCACCTCGTCCAGCGGGTCGTGCGGCGCCGGCGCGATGGCGGCGTCGGTGCGGGGGTAGTCGGCCCGGTTGCAGAAGCAGTCGTAGCGGCGGGCGACCTGGACGATCAGCGCGTTCGCGTTGACCTCCAGGGCGTCGCCGACGAGCTCCTCGACCTGCGCGGGGGTGTAGATGCCCTCGTTGAAGGCGTCGACCCAGTAGCTGCGCCACTGCTCGGGCTGCGGCGCGGGATCGGGTGCCGGCTCGGACGCGGCCGCGGGCGCCGCGACGACGGCCAGGACGAGTGCCACGATGACGGGAAGCGTGCGACGACGTCGGCTCACGCTGGTCCTCCTCGATGGACTAGACCAATATGGGCCCCAAGTCTGGAAGACTTTGCCCGATACGTCTACAGGGGGTGCGGGCGTGGCCAAGTACCACTCGATCCGGGACGAGATCCTCGACCTGGTGGCGGAGCTGACCGTCGGCGACGCGCTGCCGGCCGAGCGCACGCTGGCGCCGCGGTTCGGCGTCTCGCGCATGACGCTGCGGCGGGCCGTCGAGGAGCTCGTCCGCGAGGGCCGGCTGGTCCGCCGTCAGGGCGCCGGCACGTTCGTCGCGGGGCCGAAGATCGCCCAGGGACTGGCGGTCACGTCGTTCTCCGAGGACATGCGCCAGCGCGGCGCGGTCCCGTCCAGCCGCACCCTGGCCGTCGACGACGTGCTGGCGGGCGCGCCGCTGGGCCGCCGGCTGGAGATCTCGCCGGGCGAGAGCGTCGTCCGCGTGACCCGGCTGCGGCTGGCCGACGACGCGCCGATGGCGGTCGAGACGCTGCACGTCCCACGCAGCATCGCGCCCGGACTGGACGGGACGATGCTCGCCGACGGCTCCTTCTACGAGCTGCTGCACGACGTCTACGGGCTCGAGCTGTCCGGCGGCGTCCAGACCATCGAGGCGACGGTCACCGACGAGATGGAGTCCGAGCTGCTCGGCGTGCCGCTGCACTCGCCGGCCTTCCTGTTCGAGCGCATCTCCCGCGACACCGGCGGCCGGGTGGTCGAGTTCGTCCGCTCGGTCTACCGTGGCGACCGCTATCAGTTCCGTGTCGAGTTGCAGCCGGCCCGCCGGCCGGCGAGGACGGCCGAGTGACGAATTCCGAGTTGGACCGGCTCGCCACCGAGGGCAGGCTGCCCGCCGCGGCCGATCTGGACCTGCGCTCCACCCGCGAGCAGGTCGACCTGATGACCGCACAGGACCAGGTGGCCGTCGACGCCGTGGCCGCGACCCGGGACCGCCTGGTCCAGGCCATCGACGCGACGGTGGTCCGGCTGCGCCGCGGCGGCCGGCTGATCGAGGTGGGCGCCGGCACGCCCGGCCGGCTCGCCGTCCTCGACGCCGCCGAGTGCGGACCCACCTTCGGCGTCGACGAGCGCCAGGTGGTCGCCGTCATGGCCGGCGGGTTCGGTGCCGTGCGCTCGGCGGCCGAGCACGACGAGGACGACTTCGACGGCGGCCGGTCCGACGTCGCGGCGCTCCGGCCCCGTCCGGACGACGTGGTGGTGGCGGTGAGTGCGTCGGGGCGGACGCCGTACGTGCTCGGCGCGCTGGCCGCGGCGCACGAGGCCGGCGCCTACACCGTCGCCGTCGTCAACAACGCCGGCTCGCCGATCGCCGCCGCCTCCGACGTCGCCGTCGAGGCGCTCACCGGGCCGGAGGTGGTGGCGGGCTCGACCCGGCTCAAGGCCGGCACCGCGGCCAAGCTGGTGCTCAACACCATCTCGACGCTGGTCATGGTGCAGCTCGGGCACACGCACGGCGACCTGATGATCGACGTGCGGGCCACCAACGACAAGCTGCGCCGCCGGGCCCAGCGCATCGTCCAGGAGGCCACCGGCGAGTCCGCCGCGGCGGTCGAGGCGGCGCTGGCCGCGAGCGGCGACGAGACGAAGACGGCGACGGTCATGCTGCTGGCCGGCGTCGACGCTGACGAGGCACGTCGCCGGCTCGCCGCGGCCGGCGGTTTCGTCCGGGCCGCCATCGCGCGGTAGGTGGTCGGCCGGAGCCCGGCGCGTGCTGCCCTGCCGGACGACGTTTCGGGTGGCTGGAGCTCTGCGGTCCGATGAGACGGCGGACCTCCAGCGGGCGGATCAGCCTGCCAGGGGCACCGCGGCACAAAGGCCGCCGTCAGCCGACCGCGTAGGCGATCTCCAGGGCGGCGAGCAGCAGTGTCACCAGCGCGACCAGCGCCGGCAGCTTGCCGTCGGGCAGGGAGCGGTCGGTGTGCAGCGCCTCGTGCGAGCGTCGGTAGCGCCGCCGGGCCAGCAGCAGGATGGCCAGCGCGACCGGCGCCACCAGCAGGCCGAAGACCACCGCCGCCGGGCCGAGCGGCTCGGCCGCCAGACGGGTGGCGAGGACGACGCCGACCAGCAGCGCGAGCGCGGTGCGTGTCCACGCCAGTGCGGTCCGCTCGTTCTGCGCGCCGGGATCGTACGTCCGATCCACCATCGGTCAGGGCGCGACCAGCACGACGACGATGACGATGGCCGCCACGGCGAGGCCGAACGCCAGCACCGGCGCCAGCGCGGGCGACGGCAGCGGCCGCGCCTCGCGCAGCGCCCGCTCGGCCCGAGCCCAGCGGAAGAAGGCCATGATGCTGCAGGTGGCGCCGAGCAGTGACAGTGCCACGACCAGCACCAGCCGCAGTGCCGTGTGGTCGGGGATCTCCAGCGCCTCCAGCGCGATGCCGGCCGCAAGCAGCGCGAGAGCGGTGCGGATCCACGCCAGGAACGTCCGCTCGTTGGCGAACGTGAACCGGGGGTCGGGCTCGCTGCCGGCCTCGTAGACGCTGCGCGGCCAGCGGCGGGTGGGGTCGTCGCGGTCCGCGCTGCTGGTCATGATCCGTCGCTCTCGATCTGGAGGGTCGCCCTCGATTGTGGCGGAGGCGTGCTGCGCCGGTGCCGACCGACCCCCCTCTGGGACGGCAGGCGGACGTGGCCGGGCCGGGCGCCGTTGGCGTTCACCGGGTCGCCGGGCGGCGGTGGCGGCGGGACGGTGTCGACCGGCGGCTCGGCCGCGACGGACGGCGGCGGGGCCGGCTCCGGCGCCGCGGACGC
>NZ_QUAL01000041.1 GCF_003579925.1 Jiangella rhizosphaerae
GCGGCGTGGCGGCCCGCGGGGTCCGCGCGGGCAGGGCGCGCGGGCGCGGGCGGGGGCCCACAGGCCGCGGGGTGGGCGAGGCTGGCAGGGCCTACGCGCGCGGGGGACTGTGGGGCAGACGGGATCTGTGGGGTATGGAGTGTCTGCGGGGCGTCAGGTGCCCGCGGGGCATGTGGTGCCCGCGGGTGTCAGCCGCCATCGAGAATGACGGCGTGGGCGACATCGGGCGTGCGGACGAGTGCGCGACGATCGCGCCGGGGCGTGGTCGTCATGATGTCGGCATCGTCGTCACGATGTCGGTGGCCGCTGCCTTGGCACGCCGAAGTGCTCCACGAATCGGGCCTATCCGGCGCGGATGCTCACGTTCGGCGAGCCAAGCTCACGCAGACCGCCGATCGGGACATCTGCGGTGGCTCGTCGGTGCTGTCTGGATGAACACACCGAAAGGGCTGGGGGGTCGGGTCGTCACGGTGACGGCGCCGACGAGTCGACCGGCCGTGACGGCGTTGGCGCGGCGTTCGTCGTCACCACCATGGCGCCGACGTCGGTATCGAACGCGGCGGCTAACACCCGCGGGGCTCGCGGGCCGCGGGCCGCGGGGCACGGGAGATCCGTGGTGCGGTGTCCGCGGCCACGGGGCGTGGCGTGCCCGCGCGGGGCGCGTGGGACCCATGGGGCGTGGGGACGGGGGGCGGGGGCCTCGCCCGGCCAGGTGGAACGGGCGGTCGGGTCAGTGGTCGCCGGCGCCGGCCGGGACGCCGACGAAGCCGGTGCCGGGCCGGTAGTCGGGGGACTGGTGGCGGAAGTAGGTGTTGTAGACGTCGCAGTAGGCGCCGCCGGCACGCAGCAGCGACTCGTGCGTGCCCTCCTCGACGATGCCGCCGTCGCGCATGACGATGATGCGGTCGGCGTGCTCGATGGTGGACAGCCGGTGCGCGATGACGATGGACGTGCGGCCGGCCAGGGCGACGTCGAGGCCCTCGGAGATCTGCGCCTCGGTGAGCGGGTCGACGCTGGCGGTGGCCTCGTCGAGGATGACGATGGCGGGGTCCTGCAGCAGCAGCCGGGCCAGCGCCACCAGCTGGCGCTGGCCCATGGACAGCGCGGAGCCGTGCTCGCCGACCTCGGTGGCGAGGCCGTCGGGCAGGGCGTCGAGCCAGTCGCCGCCGGCCACGGACTCGGCGGCCGCGCGGACGTCGTCGTCGGTGGCGCCGGGACGGGGGTAGCGGATGTTGTCGGCAACGGTGCCGGAGAACAGGAACGGCGACTGCGGCACCACGCCGAGCTGGTGACGGTAGCCGGTGAGGTCGACGGTGCGGATGTCGGTGCCGTCGACGATGATCTGCCCGCCCTGGAACTCGTAGAACCGCACCAGCAGCCGGCCGATGGTCGACTTGCCGGCACCGGTGTGCCCGACCAGCGCGACGGTCTCGCCGGCCTCGATGGTGAGGTCGAACCCGTGCAGGACGGTGTGCTGCGGGGTGTAGCCGAACGTGACGTCGCGGAACTCGATGCGCCCGGCCAGCCGTCCGACCGGCCGCGGGTCGCGCTGCACCACCAGCGGCTCGGCGTCGATCAGCGCGAACACCCGCTCGGACGCCGACAGGCCCTGCTGGAACTGCGACCAGAAGGACGCGATGGAGGTCAGCGGCAGCCAGAACAGCCCGACGCTCTGCAGGAACAGGTACCAGTCGCCGGCCGAGATGCCGCCGTCGAGCACTCGGCCGCCGCCGATGTGCACCAGCATGACGGTCGCCAGCCCGGCCACGGCGAACAGGGCCGGGAAGATCGCCCCGAACACGAAGCCCTGCTTGAGCGTGACCCGGTAGTTCTGCCCGTTGATCGGCCGGAACTCGTCGTAGATGGTCTGCTCCTGGCGGAAGTTCTTCGCCACGGAGATGCCGCCCATGGTCTCTTGCAGTGTCGCGTTGACCTTGGCCAGCGACCGCTGCTGGTGGCGCGTGGTCTCGCGGGCGATGCGCCGGAACCCCAGCGCCATCGCGACGATGACCGGCACGACGGCCATGACCAGCAGCGCCAGCTCGACGTTGCGGGTGAACAGCAGGACCGTGATGAGGCCGACGAGCAGCACCTGGCTGACGAGGTTCAGCGTCAGCGTGATGACCGTGGCGAAGTCCTCGGTGTCGGACGTGACCCGGCTGACCACCTTGCCGGAGGAGTGCTCGTCGTAGAAGGACATGTCGCGGTCGAGGACGGCGTCGAAGGCGTCCTCGCGCAGGCCGAGCACGACGTCGCCGACCACCTTCGCGGTGTACCAGCGCTGGACGAAGTTGAAGACCCAGCCGAGCACGCCGGTGACCAGGACCGCCGACACCAGCGCGACCACCAGGCCGGTGGTGCGGTCGTCGACGACGCGGTCGAGACCCTCGCTGACCAGGATGGGGAACGCCGCCTGCATGAGCGACTGCAGGACGATGGCCGCCGCGACCAGCCCCATGACCCTGGCCTTGGGCCGGAAGTAGCGCAGGATGCGCCGCAGCAGCTCGCGGTCGTCGTAGGTGCGGTCGTAGGCCTCGGCGTCGAGGCCGTCCATGAGGAACGCCATCAGCCGGCCGCCTTCCCGTCGCCGCCGTCGAACGCTTCGTCGTAGTGGGCGAAGATGCGCCGGTAGAGTGCGCACCGGCCGAGCAGTTCGTCGTGTGAGCCCTCGTCGACCAGCCGGCCGCGTTGCAGCAGCAGGACCTTGTCGGCCCACCGGATCTGCGACAGCCGGTGCGTGATGAGCAGCGTCGTGCGGCCCTCGAGGACGCGCTGGATGGCCCGCTGGATCTCGTCCTCGGTGGCGCTGTCGATGGCGCTGGTGGAGTCGTCGAGCACCAGGATGGCGGGGTCGGTGAGCAGGGCCCGGGCGATGGCCAGCCGCTGCCGCTGGCCGCCGGAGAGCGTGACGCCGCGCTCGCCGATGACGGTGTCGTAGCCGTCGTCGAGCGCCGTGACGAACTCGTGCGCCTGGGCGTCCTTGGCCGCGCGGACGACGTCGTCGCGGGAGGCCTGTTGCCCGAGGCTGAACGCGATGTTCTCGTGCACCGGGCGGCTGAACAGCACGATGTCCTGCTCGATGGTGGAGATCTGCGAGCGCAGGGAGTCGAGGTTCCACTCGCGGACGTCGACGCCGTCGACCAGGATGCGGCCCGAGGTGACGTCGTAGATGCGGTTGACCAGCTTGGTGAGCGTGGTCTTGCCGGCACCGGTCTCGCCGACGATGGCGACCGTCTGGCCGGGCTCGATGCGGAACGAGAGGTGCTCGAGCACCGGCTGGCCGCCGTAGGTGAACGTGACGTCCTGGAACTCGACGGCGCCGCGCATGGGCGCGACGTGGCCGGCCTCGTTGTGGTCGAGCTCGGTCTCTTCGCGCATGAGGGCGAGCAGCCGGTTGGCGCTGGCGATGCCGTTCTGGACCAGCGAGAACGAGAAGATCGAGATGAACGCCGGGAAGCCGAGCAGGCCGAGCAGCCCGATGTAGGTGATGAGCCCGCCGACGCTCAGCTCGCCGGCGTCGAGCAGCCACAGCCCGTGCAGCAGCCCGCCGGCCGTCGCGATGGACAGCAGCAGCGTCGGCAGGTAGCGGGCCTGGATGAGCCCCTGCTCGACGTAGGCGTCGCGGTAGCGGCGGGCGTTGCGGCTGAACTTGCCCAGCTCCTGCTCTTCCTGGCCGGTGGCCTTGACCACCTCGATGCCGCGGATGGTCTCGTTGAGCCCGGCGTTGAGCGTGCCGTAGTGCTCGCGCAGGCTCGCCGACACCGGCGACAGCCGGCGCATGAACCGGCGGATGGACCAGACGAACGCGACGGCGAAGATCAGCGGCGCGACCAGCAGCCTGGGGTCGAGGAAGGCGATGAACACGATGGGCACGATGCCCTGCGTGAGGGAGTCGACCAGCAGGTCGATGCCCGGACTGAACATGGTGCCGAGCTGGCGGACGTCGTTGGCGCCCCGCGCCATGAGGTCGCCGACCCGCTGGCGGTTGTGGAACGTCTGGCTCTTGCCGAGCAGGCTGACGTACAGCTCGTCGCGGGCGTCGCGCTCGATGCGCTTGGCCAGGACCTCGGTGCACAGCCGCGCGACGAAGTCGAGCACCGTCCGCCCGACGACCACCACCAGCAGGACCACCGCGATGGTGGCCAGCTCGGCCCGGCGGTCGGCGGACTCGTCGAGCACGGCGTCGAAGGCGTCGCCGACCAGCCCCGGCACCATGGAGTTCAGCACCACCATGGCGACCGAGCCGATGAGGAAGCCGGCCAGGTGCCACGGGTTGCGCAGCTGGTGCGACACGATCCAGCGCACCGGGCCGCGCCGGTCGTACTCCGGCTGGCCGGCGACGGAGAACTCGGTGCGCGCCGGAGTGGTGGTTGTCATCGTGCGGCAGTTCTAACACGCGGCACCGACAATCTCACCTGGTTAACCGGGCGGTCCGGACCCGGACCTGACGCAACCGACGGTTGCGCAAACCGCGCCGTCGATCTACTCTTGTGCAACCGAAGGTTGCGAGATGGGAGATCGGCATGGAGCACGCAACGAGCACGACGAACACGACGAACACGACGCGCGCCGAGGGCGGCTACTCGACGGCGTACACGGTCGAGCAGTCGCCGGAGGAGGTCTTCGCCGCCGTCCTGAACGTCCGCGCCTGGTGGACCGGCCGGATCGAGGGACGTGCCGACGAGCTCGGCGCCGAGTTCACCTACCGGCACCCGCCGCAGCACTACAGCGTCCAGCAGGTGGTGGAGCTCGAGCCGGGCCGCCGCGTCGTCTGGCGGGTCACCGACAGCCACCTCGCCTTCACCGCGGAGCCCGCGGAGTGGACGGGCACCGAGATCGTGTTCGACATCGTCCCCGCGGCTGCCGGCGGCGCCGAGCTGCGGTTCACCCACGTCGGACTGGTCCCGGACGTCGAGTGCTTCGGCGCGTGCTCCGCGGCCTGGCTGCACTACGTCAACGGCAGTCTGCGCAGCCTGATCAGCACGGGGACGGGCCTGCCCGACCCCTGGTGACCCCCGGCCGGGACGCACCGGCTCAGTCGACGTCCCAGGTGTGCACCGGTTCGTTGCTGTGCATGTGCTCGACGTACGAGTGCAGCATGCCGCGCAGCGCGTCGAGGCGCCCGGCGGAGGTCCCGGTGAAGCGGCGCCGGAACGCGGCGACCTGCCAGTCGGCGCCGTTGCGGCGCTCGGCGCAGCGCCGTTCGACGATGCCGAGCAGCCGCTCCTGCTCGGCGGTGTCGACGCCCCAGCGGCGCAGGCCCTCGTAGGCCAGCGGGAGCAGCCGGCGCAGCACCAGCTCCGCGACCGGGACGTGGCCCAGACCCGGCCAGTACACCTGGGCCTCCAGGCCGTCGCGGGCGCAGGCGTGGAAGTTCTCCTCCGCGGCGCTGAACGACATCTGCGTCCACACCGGCCGGTCCTCCTCGGACAGCGTTCGCACCAGCCCGTAGTAGAACGCGCCGTTGGCCAGCGTGTCGGCGACCGTCGGGCCGGCTGGCAGCACGCGGTTCTCGACCCGCAGGTGGGCGCGGTCGCGGACGACGTCGTACACCGGCCGGTTCCAGCGGTAGATGGTGCCGTTGTGCAGCCGCAGCTCGGCCAGCTCGGGGGTGTCGCCGCGGTCGAGCACCTCGACCGGGTCCTCGTCGGAGACGATCGGCAGCAGCGCCGGGAAGTACCGCACGTTCTCCTCGAACAGGTCGAAGATCGAGGTGATCCACCGTTCGCCGAACCACACCCGCGGCCGCACGCCCTGCGCCTTGAGCTCCTCGCTGCGGGTGTCGGTGGCCTGCTCGAACAGCGCGATGCGGGTCTCGGCCCACAGCTGCTTGCCGAGCAGGAACGGCGAGTTGGCGCCGACGGCGATCTGCACGCCCGCGATGGCCTGGGCGGCGTTCCAGACGGCCGGGAACTGCTCGGGGCTGACCTGCAGGTGGAACTGGGTGCTCGTGCAGGCCGCCTCCGGGACGATGGTGTCGCACGAGACGCGAAGCCGCTCCGGGCCGCTGATCGCCAGGTGCAGATCCTCGCCGCGGGCGGCGAGGATCTGCTCGTTCAGCAGCTCGTAGCGCGGGTTGCCCGACAGGGCGTGCCCCGTCATGTGCTCGAGCCGGAGCGTCGGCAGGATGCCGATCATCGCCAGGTGCGCGCCGACTGTGCCGGCCTTCTCCTCCGCGGCGTTGAGGCTGGCCCGCACGTCCTCCTCGAAGGCGCTGACGCCGCGGCCGGAGATCTCGCGCGGGGCGAGGTTGATCTCCAGGTTCCACTGGCCCAGCTCCGTCTGGAACGCGGGGTCGGCGATGGCCGCCAGCGCCTCGGCGTTGCGCATGGCCGGGTTCTGCTGCTCGTCGACGAGGTTCAGCTCGATCTCCAGCCCCGTCATCGGGCGGTCGAACTCGAACTGCGACTCGCGCAACATGCGCTCGAAGGCGTCGAGGCACCGGTGGACCTTGTTGCGGTACCTGGTCCGGTCCGCCCTGGTGAACTCCTGCCGGCCGACGTCCTCGCCCATGTGACCTCCAGCGGCTCGCCAGCTCAGTATTACCCTCCGGCGGGCGGCTCAGCCGAACAGCTCGCCGCCCTGCTGCCAGATCGTCAGCGCCGACAGGACGCCGAACAGCAGGAACGCCCACACGAGCGCGCCGACCCGGAACCTCGCCGGCCGGATCTCCGGCGCCAGCGACCGCCGGTTCAGCAGGATCAGCAGCCCGCTGTACAGGAACATCATGAAGCCGCCGACGCACGCGGCGATCACCACCAGCACCAGCGGCTGGTCCAGCCCGGCGGCCAGGACGAGGATGCCGATCGCGACCAGCCCCCACACCAGCCCGACGTACAGGTGGCTCTCCTTGACCCGCGGCAGGTACGACGTCTTGAGCACGTCCGCCGCGAGCCGGCTGGTGTAGTCGACGATGCCGAGGGCGGCCGCGTACAGCGACAGCGCGCCGATGAACCAGAACAGCGCGCCGAACCAGTCGCCGACGGCGTCCTTCAGCTGCTCGCCCTCCACCTGGAGGAAGCCGATGTCGTCGGGCAGGTCCGGCAGGCCGAACACCGTCGAGTACGCCAGCAGCGACATGAACGTGATCGAGACGAACGTGATGAGGACGAACGTCGTCAGCTGCTCGATGTTGGCGAAGCGCCACCAGCGCCGCCAGCGGTCGAGGTTGTCCGCCGTCGGCTCGAAGACGAAGCCGGTGCCGGGCGCGGCCTCGGGCTGGCCGGTCACGGGGCTCTCGATGCGCGGGACGTAGGCGCCCATGCCGAAGCCCTTGTCGCGGATCCAGTTGCTCTGGCACAGGTTCTGCCCGCCGCCGGCGCCGGCGAAGGCCAGCGCGCCGAGCAGCACCGCGAACCCGAGCTCCTCGTACGGCAGCCGGGGCGACGTCACGATGTCGGCCGTGCCGCGCCACGCGTCGGCGGTCACCGCGAACACCCCGCCCACGATGATCAGCAGCAGCACCGCCGCCACCTTGAGCATCTGGATCCGTTCCAGCGCCGTGTAGACAACCGGCGCCAGCGACAGGATCAGGCCGATCGAGACCAGCATGCCGACGGCGATCCACGTCGCGTTGCCGCCCCACAGGTACGTCACCAGCGTCGCGGAGCTGGTCGCCCAGCCGGGCCACAGGTTGGCGAAGTACGTCAGGATCGCGAAGACCAGGCCCCAGCGGCGCCAGAACCGGCTGAACCCCGTGAGCGCCGTCTCGCCGGTGGCCAGCGTGTAGCGCTCGATCTCCATGTTGAGGAAGTACTGCGTCACCAGCCCGACCAGCGCCGCCCAGACGAACACCAGCCCGACCTGGCTGGCGATGTAGGGGTACAGGATGAACTCGCCCGACGCGAGCCCGACGCCGGCGGCGACGATGCCCGGCCCGACGATGCGGGCGGTCGACGACGGCGGCTCGGGCAGGTGCTGGAGACCCGGAGGCGGCAGGTGCGTGGAGCGGAGCCGGTCGACGACGGACGCGTGCTGATCCATGACGCCTCCTCGGGGGACGGGGGAGCCGTGACAGCGCTTACCCGGATGCGTCCGGGCACATGCGCCGACTACCGTGTCACGCGATGACGCCTGCCTTCGTTCCCGGTCTCGACCTCGCCGAGGCGTTCTACACCGAGGTGCTGGCACCGCTGGTCGGCGTGCCGCATGCGGCCGCCCTGCTGGGCGAGGGGTCGGAGGTGCTCGGCTTCGACACCGAGCGGTCGACGGACCACGAGTGGGGGCCGCGGGCGCAGATCTTCGTCGCCGACGGTGACGTCGACGCCGTGCGGGCGCGCATCGGCGCGGGGCTGCCGCCCGTCTTCCGCGGCCTGCCGACGGCGTGGTTCTCGCTGGCCGCGGGTGGCGTCGCCCATCACGTGGAGACCACGACCGCCCGCGCGTGGCTGACGGCGGCGCTCGGCGTCGACCGGGTGGACACCCTCGAGACGGCGGACTGGCTCGCGCTGCCGCAGCAGCGGCTGCTGCACGTCACCGCCGGCCGGGTGTTCCGCGACGACCTCGGCGAGCTGACCTCGGCGCGGGCGGCGCTCGCGTGGTACCCCGACGACGTCTGGCGCTGGATGGTGGCCGTCCAGTGGCACCTCATCGGCAACGCCGAGCCGCTGCGTGCCCGGTGCCGCGAAGTGGGTGACGTCCGGGGCGCGGCGCTGCTGACCGCCCGGCTCGCCGGGCTGATCATGGAGCTGGCGTTCCTGCTGGAGCGCCGCTACCGGCCCTACGACAAGTGGTTCGGCAGCGCGTTCGCGCGGCTCGACGCGGCCGCCGTCGTCGGCCCACACGTCGACGCCGCGCTGGCCGGCGTCGTGGGGAGCGCCGCGAGCGACGACCCGATCGTCGCCGCGCTGGCCGAGCTGGGCCGCCGGCACGACGCCGCCGCCGTCAGCGCTCCGGTCGGTCCGGCGGCGGGCGACTTCGAGGTCGGCATCGGCGACGCCGTCCGGCCGTACCGGGTCAGCAACGCCGGAGCGTACGTCCGCGCGACCCTGGCCGCCGTCACCGACCCGGCGTTGCGGGCGCTGCTCCCGGTGGGCGCCCTCGACCAGCTCACCCACGGCGACGACACCCTGGTGACGTTCTCGGCGTGGCCGCGCCGCCTGGCCGGGGCCTACCGCGCCGAGCTGGCCGCTACTGCTGCTGCGGTCCCGTGATGTTGACCATCCACGTGACGCCGAACTGGTCGACGCACATGCCGAAGGAGTCGCCCCACGGCGCCTTCTCCATCGGCACCGTGACGGCGCCGCCGTCGGAGAGCCGCTCCCAGTAGCCGCGCAGCTCGTCCTCGTCCTCGCCGCTGAGCGAGATCGACACGTTGCCGCCAGGCATGTACTCCATCTCGTTGGGGGTGTCGGCGGCCATCAGGACCAGGTCGTTCTCGGTCTCCAGCTGGCCGTGCATGATCTTGCCGGCCTCCGACGGGTCGTCGCTGGCGCCGAAGTCGGCGAACGTGCTGAGCTGGAGCTCGCCGCCGAAGACCGACCGGTAGAACTCCAACGCCTGCCGGGCGTTGTCGCGGAACCCGATGTAGGGGTTGAGGCGCGTGCTCATGGACCGACCTCCTCGTCGGGGAATGTCGGGTCCGCGGCGGGACCCGCCCACCCGTCCGACACTAGACCCGCTCCTGCCCGTTGAGTGGGCTGCCGCAGATGAACATTCGGCGATCCGTGGGCGTCGGTCTTGGGGTGCGGCGTTGGGCCCGTCCCCCTGCTGCCCGATTGTCTTGGCCGCGGGCGCGCGCCTCAAGTCCGCGCGCGTTGTTGTTGGGCTTCGCTGTGGCCGGGGCGCTTGGACTTGACCCGCGCGCCCGCGGCTCAGAACGGGCAGCTATCAGGGGGACGGGGGAGTGTGGCGACGTCTCCTGCGGCGTTGTCCCCGTTACGGTGTGAGTTTGCTGTCGCTGGGTGTCCACGTGGTGAGATTTCGCCGTGATTTGGGGGCCATCACGAGGATTACCCCAGCGTCAACACCCTTACAGTCGTGGTGATGCTCGCGGAATCCTCGTGATGTAGGCGAGCGTTGATGATCATCGCTGCCCGCAGTCCGGCAAATCACGCGAAACGGGCACGACAACAGCGAGGCGTGCCCACATCCCCCCCCGGTCCCCTGATAGCTGCCCGTTCTTGGCCGCGAAGCCGCGGGTCAAGTCCGCCCCTTCGTCGCGAAGCGACTCCATGGCGGACTTGAGGCGCGGTTGCGCGGCAAGAGAATGGGGCAGCAGGGGGACGGGGAGCCCAGCGACCCGGCGAACGGGAACACCGGCCGACGAAAAGCCNCAGCGACCCGGCGAACGGGAACACCGGCCGACGAAAAGCCTGACCCGACGCCGTCCTACGATCGTCCGGAAACGCGGAAGGCCCCGCCCGGCGAACGCCGAGCGGGGCCTCCCAAGCCGAACCTCAGTGCAGGACGACCGGCGGCGCCTGGTTGGCGTCGCCCTCGCCTTCGCCCTCCTCGCGGGGGTCGGTGCGCAGTTCCTGCTTCGACCGCGGCAGGAAGAACGCCGGGATGATGCAGAGCACCACGAGCACGATCGCCACCAGGTAGGTGCTGCCGAACGCCTCGGCCAGCGCGGACCGGCCGGCGTCGAGCAGGTCCGGCGGCAGCTGGTCCTCGGCCTGGGTCTGCACCGCGCCGTAGTAGGCGGTCGCGGCCTGATCGTTGAGGATGTGGTTGGTCAGGATGACCGACATGACGGCGGTACCGATCGAGCCGCCGGTCTGCTGGATGATGTTCATCAGCGTCGACCCGCGGGCCACCTCGCCGTGGGTGAGGCTGGCCAGCGCCGCGGTCATGATCGGCATCATCGTCATGCCCATGCCGAGGCCCATGACGAACAGCGAGCTCAGCAGCAGCCAGTACGAGGTGTCGGCCTCGAGCTGGGTGAACGTCAGCATGCCGATGGCGATGAGCACGATGCCGCCGAGCACGAGCTTGCCGGGGCCGGTCTTGTCGGTGAGCCGGCCGGCGATCGGCATGGTCACCATCGCGCCGATGCCC
This sequence comes from Jiangella rhizosphaerae, assembly GCF_003579925.1. Classification (GTDB taxonomy): domain Bacteria; phylum Actinomycetota; class Actinomycetes; order Jiangellales; family Jiangellaceae; genus Jiangella; species Jiangella rhizosphaerae. Next base: position 10,999 of record NZ_QUAL01000041.1, read on the forward strand.
TGCGGCGCCAGCAGGATGCCCGCCATCGTCGTGGTCTCGCCGCGGACCTGCAGGAAGTAGCTCGGGAACAGCAGGCCGGCGCCCATGAACGCCACGATGAACAGCGACATCGTCACCACGGCGATGGTGAGGTGCCGGTTGAGGAACAGGTGCAGGTCGATCAGCGGGTGGTCCTTGCGCAGCGCGTGGAAGACGAAGGCCACGACCAGGACCAGACCGATGATGGCCGGCACCAGCACCTCGGCGTTGCGGACGGTGCCGTGCTCCGGGATGGACGACACGCCGTACAGGAACGCCGCCAGGCCGGGGGAGAGCAGCGCCATGCCGACGAAGTCGAAGCTCTCGGACGGCTGCGGCTGGTCCTTCGGCAGCACCCGGAGCGCCGCGACGAACGCGAAGATGCCGATGGGCAGGTTGATGAGGAAGATCCAGTGCCAGGACGCGACGTCGATCAGCCAGCCGCCCAGGATCGGGCCGCCGATGGGGCCGAGCAGCATCGGGATGCCCAGCACGGCCATGACGCGGCCGACGCGGTCGGGGCCGGCGGCGCGGGTCATGATGGTCATGCCCAGCGGCATCAGCATGCCGCCGCCGAGGCCCTGCAGGATGCGCGCGCCGATGAGCGGGCCGATGTCCCAGGCGAAGGCGCACAGCACCGAGCCCAGCACGAACAGCACGAGCGAGGTGAGGTACAGACGCTTGGTGCCGAACCGGTCCGCCGCCCAGCCGGTGATCGGGATGACCGCGGCGAGCGCGAGCGTGTACGCCGTCATCGTCCACGCGGCGGTGGCGACGGTCGTGCTGAACTCGGACTGGAAGGTCGGCAGCGCGACGCTGACGACCGTGACGTCGAGGATCGACATGATGGCGCCGAGCACCACCACACCGGCGACCTTCAGGACGCCGCGATCGAGCTTGTCGTCGGACCCGGTGTCGGGGGGTCCGGCCGGTGCACTCATGAGAGTTGTTCCTCCAGGCGAGATGGTGCGGATGGTTCGACGATCGGAGCGAGCGCGGCGAAGAGCCGGTCCCGGTCCGCGGGATCGAGGGAGTGGGCGAACGTCACCAGCGCGTTGCGGCGGTGGACGTCGATCTCGGTCATGATCGTCCGCCCTGTCTCCGACAACGAGACGAGCCGGACTCGGCGGTCGTGCGGGTCCTCACGGCGTTCGACCAGGCCGTGCGCGACCAGGCGGTCGACGTTGCGGCCGGCCGTGGCCAGGGTGAGGTCGAGCCGGTCGGCCAGCTCGTTGATGGGCAGGGCCTCCGTGTGCTGGCCGAGCAGGATGAGGCAGCGGAACTGAGAGATGGAGAGATCGAGCTCGACCATGGACCGCAGGTCGGAGTCGGCCTTGGTGCACGACAGCTGACGGAGGAACGCCTCCAGGGCGCGGACGAACTCGGACTCGGAGGCGGGCACCCGAAAATACTAACGCACCTGCAACCATTGCGCGTGTGAGAGTGATCACGCCCACCAGGGTCCCCGTCCACGCCCGCAAGCATGACCGCAGCGGACACCGTCCCGCATCGCATTTTTCCGCCGTCCCTCCTCGTCGCCACACACCCAAGACGGGCGACCCCGGCGGATTGTGACGCGTACGCTGGGGGCGGCAGGCGGCCGCGACGCATGGGGGAGGACGGCCTGTGAAGGCGCAGGAGACGGCGGTACAGACCGACCGGGTGTTCACCATCCCGAACATCCTGTCGTTCCTGCGGCTGCTCGGCGTGCCGGTGTTCCTCTGGCTGGTGCTGGTCGAGGAGGCCGACGCCCTCGCGATCATCCTGCTCGCGGTCTCGGGGTTCACCGACTACCTCGACGGCTACCTCGCCCGCCGCTGGAACCAGATCAGCCGGGTGGGCCAGCTGCTCGACCCGCTCGCCGACCGGCTCTACATCCTCACCACGATCATCGCGCTGACGCTGCGCGACATCATCCCGCTCTGGTTCGCGCTCCTGCTGGTCGCTCGCGACGTCTACATGGCCGGCATCGTCGCGCTGCTGCGCGCCCGCCGGGGCATCACCGGCCTGCCCGTCCACTTCCTCGGCAAGTCCGCGACGGCCTGCCTGCTCTACGCCTTCCCCCTGCTGCTGTGGGGCGACGGCGACGGCACCGTCGCCATGCTGGCCCGCGTCTTCGGCTGGGCGTTCGTCATCTGGGGCGTCGCGCTGTACTGGTGGGCGGCGGTCCTCTACACCGAGCAGACCCGCAAGGTGCTGGCCGCGCCCGTGGCCGGCCGCAATTCGTGAGCGCCTGACGCGGATGTCGGCGCGGAACGCCGTGACGTGCGTGCGAGCATAGGACCGTGGTGACTGGGCAGGCTCCTCGCGTCCGTCCGCTGCGGCGGCCGGACGAGTCGATGTCGCTGCTCAACGATCTGTTCGCCAAGCCGCTCGACCCCGGGTACGAGGACGCCGCCGCGCGGCGCCGGGCCGCCGGCGAGCGGCCGACGTCGGAGCGCACCTGGCGGTCGCCGGCGCTCGCGCTCGGGCTGGTCGCGCTCGGCCTGTTGCTGACCATGGCGGTGTTGCAGGTCCGCAACACCGCTAGTGTTGTCTCTTCGGAGCGGCAGGGGCTCATCGAGCAGATCCACAACGAGGACGCGCGCGTCAGCCGGCTCCAGGGCGAGGTCAGTGCCCTGGAGGCGGAGGTCGGCGAGCTCGAGAGCGACCTCCTGCAGAACTCCGCGGCCGGGCAGCAGACGCGGGAGGAAGTCGAGAGCTTGCAGGCGACAACGGGTGCGATCGCCGTGACGGGGCCAGGGGTGGTGGTCACGGTCGACGACGCCGAGGAACAGGAAGCCCAGGACGGCACCGACCGCGTCCTCGACCTCGACCTGCGCATGGTGGTCAACGGGCTCTGGGCGGCCGGCGCCGAGGCCGTCGCCATCAACGGCCAGCGCATCACGCCGCTCACCGCCATCCGCTCCGCGCAGGACGTCATCCAGATCAACTACCGGCCCATGAGTGCGCCCTACGAGGTCTCCGCCATCGGCGACCCACGCTCGCTGGCCCGCGACTTCGGCGACGGCAGCGGCGGCGAGTGGCTGCGCAGAACCGCCACCAGCAGCGGTGTGCGGTTCGACGTCAGCTCCGACGAGTCGCTGACCCTGCCCGCGGGCAACACGCCGCTGTCCTACGCCGTCCCGGGGGAGGGCGCGCCGTGATCCCACTCGCCGGGCTCCTGGTCGGCATCCTGGCCGGCCTCTACTTCGACGTGTCCGTGCCGCTGGAGCTGCAGCCGTACCTGCCCATCGCCATCGTCGCCGCGCTCGACGCGGTGTTCGGCGGCATCCGGGCGGTCATCGAGGGCATCTTCAACGACAAGGTGTTCGTCGTGTCGTTCATCGCCAACGTGCTGATCGCCGCGTTCATCGTGTTCCTCGGCGACCAGCTCGGCGTCGGCTCGCAGCTGTCGACGGCGGTGATCGTCGTGCTGGGCATCCGCATCTTCACCAACGTCGCGACGATCAGGCGGCACATCTTCCATGCCTGACTCCAACGCCGACCCCGCCGACGCCGCGCCCGACTCGGGCGTCGCGCCGCGGCACGCCCACCACCGGCACGACGGCTCGCCGGCGGCGGCCGAACGGGCCGGCGCG
>NZ_QUAL01000040.1 GCF_003579925.1 Jiangella rhizosphaerae
CATCGGGACGCATCTCCGCCCGCGACGCCAGCGCGGCGTGTATGGCGGCCTTGCGGGCGGCACCCCACGCCTCCAGACGTTCCGCCGCGGCGGCGGCCTCCACCAGCTCGTCAGCCGTAGCGACCGACGGGTCGAACGCCGCCAGCCGCGCCGCCAGCTCCGGCCCGGCCGGCACCTCGTCGATATCGAAGACCGCGACAGCGGCCTCACCGCCGGTGCACAACTCTTCCAGCAGCGCCGGATCGATGTCGGCAACGCTCGGATCGTCATGCGCCCACGCCACCTCCCACCCCGCCGGCGGAGCAACCTCCGGCGGCGGAGCAGTCAGCAGCGCTTCTTCGAACATGCCAATGATCTTAGACCGACCCACCGACAACGTCGGGACGACGAGACGACGTGTGCGAGACCTNCGTCGGGACGACGAGACGACGTGTGCGAGACCTCGGTCAAGAATGTCGAAGCGAACGGGCAGACGACGCCACGACCGTCGCCGACCGTCGCCGGCCGATGCCGGCCGGCCGGCACGCCCGGCCACCTGGCCGTGATCGCCGATACGGTGCGAGGGTGCCCTTCGACGTCGTCGTGGTCGGCGCCGGCGCGACCGGCGCGCCACTTGCCGCGCGGCTCAGCGAGAACCCGGCCCGGCGGGTGCTGCTGCTCGAGGCCGGCCCGGACGAGCAGCCGCCCGAGCTGCTCGACGCGGCGACGATGCCCGCGGCGGCTCCGGGCCACCCGGCGGCCTGGGCCTTCCCGGCGCGGCTCACCCCGGCCGTGACGGCGGTCGTGCCGCGCGGGCGGATCGTCGGCGGGTCGACGGCGGTGAACGGGGGCTACTTCGTTCGCGGCGCGCCGGCCGACTTCGACCGGTGGGCGGCGCTGGGCAACCCGGCGTGGTCGTGGGAGCGGGTGCTGCCGTTCTTCACCGCGCTCGAGGACGACCACGACTACGGCGACCGGCCGGGGCACGGGCGGGGCGGGCCGGTCCCCGTCGTCCGCGACCGGCCGCCGCACCCGGTGACGACGGCCTTCTTCGCGGCCTGCGCCGAGCTCGGATTCCCCGCGCAGCCGGACCAGAACGACGGCGGCGCACCCGGCTTCGGGCCGATCCCGCTGAGCGCCTCCGGGGGGATGCGGCACAGCACCGCGTGGACGCATCTGGCGCCGGCGCGCGGGCGGCCGAACCTGACGGTGCTCGGCGGCGCCGTCGTGCGCCGGGTGTTGTTCTCCGGGACGCGGGCGACCGGCGTGGTCGTCTCGCGGGACGGCCGCACCGAGGAGGTGCACGCCGGCGAGGTGATCCTGTCGGCCGGAGCCGTGCAGTCGCCGCAGTTGCTGCTGGTGTCCGGCGTCGGCCCGGTGGCCGGCCTGGAGGCGCTGGGCGTCCCGGTGGTCGCCGACCTGCCGGAGGTCGGGCGCGGCACCACAGACCACCCGGAGATCACCGTCGCGTACCGGCCCGTGGGTGCGGCGCTGGCGCGGACGGCGGCGCTGCCGCTGCAGGGCCGGCTGGCGTTCACCGCGGCCGGGTCGCCCTACGCGGGCGACCTGGAGATCCTCTGCTGGACGCGGCCGCTCGGCGCGGTCGTCCCCGGCGCCGGCGACGACCTGTCGCTGCGGGTCGCGCTGCAGCAGGAGACCAGCCGCGGCACGATCGAGCTGGTCTCGCCCGATCCGGCGGCACCGCCGCGCATCGACCAGCACTACCTGTCGACGCCGGACGACCGCGCCAGGTTGCGCGAGGGCGTGCGCATCGCCGTCCGGCTGCTGGAGACGGCGGCCTTCCGGCCGCTGGCGGCACGGACGGCGGCTGAGCCCGGGGACGACGTGCTGGCCGACGATCATGCGCTGGACCGCTGGCTGGCGGCGCACGTCGGGACGGCGATCCACCTGAGCGGCGGCTGCCGCATGGGCCCCGGCGGCGTCGTCGACCAGCACGGCCGTGTGCACGGCGTCTCCGGCCTGCGCGTGGCCGACACGTCGATCTTCCCCGTGGTGACGTCGAGCGGGCCGGCCGCGACCGCCGTCATGGCCGGCGAGCGGATCGCCGCCCTCATCGAGTCGGAGTGAGCCGACTCTGCAGGGGATTGTCAACCAACTGTCGAGTTCTTTCGTATTCTTACGGGTGATTTTGCTGTACTTTGCCTGGGTATGCGCAGCCGTCTCATCGTCGCCGCGGCCGCCGTCCTCGCGACCGCCACTGCCGCCGTCATGCCGGTCCAGGCCGGGCCCTCCCCGTCGCCGTCCGCCCCGCGAGAGACCCGGGCCGGTCTCGATCCCGCGCTGGTCGAGGGGCGCGGCGCCACCGTCGCGTTCGCCGAGCAGGAGGCCGAGTTCGCCGTCCACACCGGCGAGCGGCTCAGCGCCGCCGCCTCCGGCGACATCGCGCTGTACACGCCGGACCGGCGCGGCACCGAGCAGCGCGCGGCGTACACGCTCACCGCGGAGGCGTCCGGCCGCGACGCCGTCCGTCTGGACCGCGGCGAGCACGTCGACTTCACACTGACCCGCCCGGCCAACGCGATCACCGTCCGCTACAGCATCCCCGACGCGCCTGCCGGCGGCGGCATCGAGTCGCCGCTGGAGGTCACGGTCGACGGCCGGCACCGGACCACCATGACGCTGACCTCGCGGTTCTCCTGGCAGTACGCCGACTACCCGTTCTCGAACGACCCCGGCACCGACTGGCTGCACCCGGACTGGTGGCGCCCGCCGACGGAGAGCCAGGCCAAGCCGCTGCGGCCCAGCCACGCCTACGCCGAACAGCGGCTCCTGCTCGGACGCACGCACCCGGCGGGGGCGACGGTGCGGCTGACGGTGCCGCGGGCCGCGGCCGCCGCATGGACCGTCGTCGACCTGCTCGACTACGAGCTCGTCGCGCCGCCGGCGAGGAAGCCGGCCCATGCGGTGTCGATCCTGCGGTTCGGCGCCGACCCGTCAGGCCGGCGGGACTCGTCGGAGGCGTTCGACCGCGCCATCGCGCACGCGAAGCAGCGCTTCCCCGGCCGCGACGCCGTCGTGTACATCCCGGCCGGCACCTTCCTGGTCACGCGGCACATCGTGGTCGACGACGTCGCGATCGTCGGGGCCGGCAACTGGCACTCGGTCGTCACCGGTCCGTCCGTCGGCTTCTACGGCCGGTGGGTCGACGACGGCGGCGGCAGCCGGAACGTGCGGCTGGCCGACTTCGCGATCGTCGGCGAGGTGGCCGAGCGGGTCGACGACGACCAGGTCAACGGGGTCGGCGGCACGCTCAGCGACTCCGTCATCGAGGGCCTGTACATCAAGAACACCAAGGTCGGCATCTGGCTGGACGGCCCCGGCAGCGATCTGCTGATCCGCGACAACGTCATCGTCGACCAGATCGCCGACGGGCTGAACATCCGGCGCGGCTGGACCGGCGTGCGCGCGACGAACAACGTCATCAGGAACACCGGCGACGACGCGATGGCGATGTGGTCGCACTACGTCAGCGGAGACCCCGCGAAGGAGCTGGACAAGAACACCGGCAACACCTTCGACCACAACACGATCCAGTCGCCGGTGCTGGCCAACGGCATCGCGATCTACGGCGGGCGAGACAACACGGTGTCGGACAACCTGATCGCCGACCCCGTCCGCGAAGGCTCCGCGCTGCACGCCGGCTACCGGCACGGCTCGACCGACTTCCAGGGCCACCTGACCTTCGCCCGCAACACCACCGTCCGCGCCGGCACCCGGGAGCTGAACTGGGACATCGGCCTCGGCGCGATCTGGTTCTACGCGCTCGAGGGGCCGCTGGAGGCCGACTTCCGCGTCGTCGACTCCGACTTCCTGGACGTCAGCTACAACGCGATCCAGTTCGTGTCCGAGTGGGCGGTCAAGGACCTGTACGGCATCTCGCACGTGACGGTGCGCGACGTGCGGGTGGACGGCGCCGGGACGAACGTGCTCAACGCGAGAGCGTTCGGCAGCGCGACGGTCGAGAACCTCGACGCGCGGGGCGTCGGCCATGCGTTCACGAACAACTGCGGCTCGTTCCACTTCCCGCCGGATGGTCCGGAGTTCGCGATCGAGCTGGTCGGCGGCAACGACGGCGGCTGGGCGTCGTGGGGCACCTGGTGCGACGACCGGCCCACGCCGGTGGAGCCGCCCGAGCCGTCGCCGTGGGCTCAGCCCTGACGGCGAGTGGTCGCGAAGTGCCGGCGGTAGCGGCTCGGCGGGATCCCGAACCTGCGGGTGAAGCCGCGGCGCAGCGTCTCGGGACTGCCGAATCCGCTGAGCCGGGCCGCCTCCGTCACCGTGTGGCCCGCGTCGAGCAGCGACTTGGCCGCCTCCAGACGCTGCTGTTCGACGAACCTGGCCGGTGACGTGTGCAGCTCTGCGGCGAAGAGCCGGCCGAGATGCCGCTGGCTCACGCTCGCCACCGACGCGAGCGCGGCGAGTGAGTGGTCACCGGCGGGGTCGGCGACGACGGCGTCGACCGCCGCACGCAGCGCGGGCCGGCGTGGGACGGGCACCCGCAACGGCGCGGAGAACTGCGACTGGCCGCCGGGACGCTGCATGTAGACGACGAGTCCGCGGGCCACCGCCCGGGCGACCTCCGGGCCGTGGTCGGCCTCGACGAGCGCCAGGGCGAGGTCGATCCCGGCCGACACCCCGGCGGACGTATAGACGGAGCCGTCGGCGACGTAGATCGCGTCGGGCTGCACGTCGACCCCCGGATGGACCCGGGACAGCAGGTCCGCGTGCCGCCAGTGCGTCGTCGCCCGCCGGCCGTCGAGCAACCCGGCCGCCGCCAGGACGAACGCCCCCGTGCACACCGAGGCGACCCGGCCGGCGGCGGCCGCGAGCCGGCTCGCGCTGTCGCGCAGGTCGGGCTCGATGGGGGCGCCGACCAGCCGGTCCCCGCCCGCGACGACCAGAGTGCCCGCCCCGCCAGCGGCGGGGTCGGCCAGTGCGTCGCCGTCGACCGGCAGCGTCGCCCGCACCGACGTGGTGACGGGGTCGCCGCCCGGCGACACGTAGCGCACCCGGTACGTCGCTCCATGCCGGTTCGCCTCGGTGAACACCTCGGCCGGCCCCGAGACGTCCAGCAGCTTGACCCCGTCGAAGACGAGGAAGGTGACGTCGTGCACGCCACCAGGCTATGTCCGGAACCGAGGGATACGTGTCCATCAGGACGGCGCGCATCCCGGTTCGGGCGCCGCAGGCTGGAGCCATGACCGAGACCATCGCCGGGATCGCCATCCCCGGAACCCCGCTCGTCCGCGAGATCACCGAGTTCGTCCGCGACACCGAGGACGACCTGCTCTATCACCACTCGCGCCGCGTCTTCCTCTTCGGTGCGCTGCAGGGGCGGCGACGCGGCCTGCGGCCGGACCTGGAGCTCCTCTACGCCGGCGCGATGTTCCACGACATCGGCCTGACCGGCGGCTACCGCGACTCTCAGCTGCGGTTCGAGGTCGACGGCGCCCACGCCGCCCGCGACTTCCTCCTGGAGCGGGGCGTCAGCGAGGCCGACGCCCGGACGGTGTGGCTGGGCATCGCGCTGCACACGACGCCCGGCGTCCCGGAGTTCCTCGATCCCGTCGTCGCCCTGGTCACGGCCGGCGTCGAGACCGACGTCCTCGGGATGGGCTATCACGACCTGACGGACGAGCAGCGCTCCGCGGTGACGGCGGCGCATCCGCGGCCGGACTTCAAGAAGCGCATCCTGCACGCGTTCGCCGAAGGCAACGCCCACCGCCCACGCTCGACGTTCGGCACCGTCAACGCCGACGTGCTCGAGCACTACCAGGACGGGTTCGTGCGCGACGACTTCGTGCGGATCATCCTCGGCAACCCCTGGCCCGAGTAGCCTGCCGTCATGACGAGCATCGACCCGCCCGCGCCCATCCAGGCGTTCATCGACGCCACCAACCGCGGCGACTCCGACGCGTTCGTCGCCGCGTTCACCGACGACGCCTACCTCAACGACTGGGGCCGCGAGTTCCACGGCCACGACGGCGTACGCAGCTGGGACCGCACCGACAACATCGGCAAGCAGTCGCACTTCGAGCTGGTCGCCATCGAGCCCGGCGACGGCCCCGACAGCTACGTCGCCACGATGAAGGTCACCGGCAACGGGTTCAACGGCACCGGCCCCATCGCGTTCGAGCTGCGGGACGGCCTGATCGCGAGCGTGCGGATCAGCTGAGCGAGCCCGGAACGCGGCGTATCCTTCGCCCGTGGGACTGCGGTTCGAGACGCGCCGGTCCGACTCGCGGTGGATCGATACCGTGTGGACCTGCACGAGTGAACACGTCACGGAGATGGCCTCGGTCGCGGGCGTGCGGTGGGGCCTGGTGTTCTGGGAGCGGGACGGCGCCGCGTCCGCGGGCATCACCGGCCCCGAGACGCGCACCGGCACCGCACCCGTGCCGGAGGGCGCGACCTTCGTGGGCATCGAGTTCGCCGTCGGGACCTCGCTGCGGGCCGTGCCCACGCCGGCTCTCGTCGACGGCGGCGTCGAGCTCCCCGACACCACGCGGCGGACGTTCCGGCTGGACGGCGCACGCTGGCAGACGCCCGGGCCCGACGACGCCGAGGCGCTGGTCGAGCGGCTCGTCCGGGCCGGGATCGTCGTGTGCGACCCGCTGATCGCCGATGTGCTGCGCGGCGACCGTCCGGCAGTCACGGGGCGCACGGTCGAGCGCCGGTTCCGGGCGGCGACCGGGCTCACCCGGGGCGCCGTCCGGCGGATCGAACGGGCCCGCGAGGCGGCGGCGCTCCTGGCGGCCGGCGACACCGCCGCGGACGTCGTGGCCAAGCTGGAGTACTTCGACGAGCCGCACCTGGCCCGGGCGCTGCGCGCGTACGTCGGCCGCACCGCCGGTCAGCTGCGCGAGGGCGCCGGTGGTGCGATCGCCCTCGACGTGGCTCAGCGGGTGACGTCGTAGATCAGCTTGGTGATCCCGTTCGCGTAGACCTCGGTGTCCCGCAGCGTCAGCATCTGCTTCTCCCTGTCCTCCCGGCTGAACAGGCTCTTCCCGGCTCCGAGCAGCACCGGGAAGACGAGCAGGTGGTACCGGTCGATCAGGCCGGCGTCGGAGAGCCGCCGGGCCAGCTCCGCGCTCCCATGGATGAAGATCGCGCCGCCCTCCTCCTGCTTGAGCGCGGCCACGTCGTCCGTCGAGCGCAGGATCGTCGTCGGCCCCCAGCCGCCGACGAGGGCGTCGTCGGACAGCGTCGTCGACACCACGTACTTGGGCAGCTCCTTGTAGGCGGCGTGGTCCTCGGACGTGGGCCAGACCGACGCGAAGGACTCGTAACTGCGCCGGCCGAACATCAGCGCCGTCGTCTCGGCGAGCTCCTCGCCCTTGATCGACCACGCCTCGGGCACGAACTCGAGGTCCTTGAACACCCAACCGCCGCTGCGGTGCTCTTCCCCCGGCCCGCCGCCGGGCGAGTCGACGACGCCGTCGAGCGACATGAAGCCGGTGTAGACCAGGTCACGCATGATGGTGTTCTCCTCGTGATCGGGCGAGCTGCTGGCGACCACGCTAGACCCGTCCGCCCGCCGTCGTCTTGGACGGAAACGACAGCGCGGCCGGCGCTCCGTCGGTCGCGGCGGACGCCGGAACCGCAGCGCTGTGAGCCTTGACCGCCGACCCCAGGTGCAGCAGAGTGATGTTGAAGAGGGAAGCCGGATTGCCGGCATCGGACTGGCACTCTCCCAGGTCAGAGGGTGCCGCGAGTAGCTCTGCGTCGATCATGATCCGCGAGCGCCCCGGGGAACGAGCGTCGGCGCCCATCGCAGAGCGAGCACTTCAGCGCGTAGATCACGACAGCTCGGAGGGGGCGGACGGCGATGAAGACGTTCGTGATGAGGGAGATCGGCACAGTCGGGATGATGGACAAGCCCGAACCCCGGCCGGGTCCGAACGATGCGATCGTGAGGACGACCGCTGCGTTGATCTGCACGTCCGACTCCCATACCGTCGCTGGCGGCATCGGGCCGAGGACCGACCTCACGCTGGGGCATGAGGCCGTCGGTGTCGTCTCCGAGGTCGGCAGCGCGGTCGAGGTCATGCGCCCCGGCGACCGCGTCCTGATCGGCGCGATCACGCCGGACTGGGGCGATCCGGCGGCCCAGGGCGGCCACGCGTCGCAGTCGGGCGGTCCCCTCGGCGGCTGGAAGTTCTCGAACACGAAGGACGGGGTCTTCGGCGAGTACTTCCATGTGAACGACGCGGACGCGAACATGGCGAAGATTCCGGACGACGTACCCGACGAGATGGCCGTCTACTGCGCAGACATGCTCTCCACCGGCTTCATGGGCGCGGAGCACGGGAACATCCCCATCGGCGGAACGGTGGCCGTGCTCGCACAGGGGCCGGTGGGACTCATGGCGACCGCCGGGGCCAAGCTGCGTGGTGCCGGGCTCGTCATCGGCGTCGATTCCGTGCCGAACCGGCAGGAGCTGGCGCGTTCCTACGGCGCGGACGAGATCGTCGACTTCACGACGGAGGACGTCGTCGACCGGGTGATGGAGCTCACCGGCGGCGAGGGCGTGGACACCGCGATCGAGGCGCTCGGCGCCGACGTCACGTTCCAGACAGCGGTCAAGATCACGAAGCCCGGTGGCACGATCTCCGTCATCGGCTACTTCGGCGAAGGCGAGTTCGTCCACATCCCGCGCGTCGAGTGGGGCGTCGGCATGGCGGACAAGACCATCGCCACCGGCCTGTGTCCCGGTGGGCGCCTTCGCATGGACCGGCTGCTGCGCGTGCTGGAGACGAAGCGGCTCGACCCCACCCCCATGACGACTCACACGTTCCCCTTCGACCAGATGGAGCGTGCCTTCGAGGTCGCCGACCAGAAGCTCGACGACGTCATCAAGGTGCTCATCACGTTCTAGAAGGGCGTCAGCGGTGATCGAACCCGACCCGGCATTCCGCGCTGTCCGGATGGACGGCGAGTACCCGCCGCTGGCCGACCTCGGACTGATCGGTGACGGCGCCACCGCGGCACTGGTGGGTCTCGACGGCAGCATCCGATGGATGTGCGTGCCCGATTTCGACTCCGAACCCCTGTTCTGTGCGCTCCTGGACGAGGCCAGAGGCGGCGAGTTCGCGGTCGCCCCCGAGCGACTGGTCGAGGCGCGGCAGCGCTACGAACCCGACACCGGCGTCCTGGTCACGGAGTTGCGCAGCGAGACCGGACTCGTGCGGCTGACGGACGCACTGGCTCTGCGCTCCGGGGCCGATCTCACCGACGACGCCCCGGCCGGCCGTGGCGAGCTCGTCCGTTCCGCGGTCGTGCTGAGCGGGAGCGTCCGGCTCCACGTCGACCTGCGGCCGCGCGGCGGCGCCCGCCCCCGCTCGGCGTTCAACGGCCTGGCCGTCGAGTGCGCCCGCCGGCCGGACCTCCGCCTGCACCTGCGGTCGAACCGCACGTTGTCCGGGCTGCGGAGCACCCATGACCTGCGGCAGGGTGACCGGCTCGACCTGGTGCTGTCGTGGGGCCGGCTGCATCGACACCACCCGCTCGATGCCGAGGCACGACTCAGGGAGACGGTGGACGCGTGGCGCCGGTGGATGCCCGGGTTCCACTACGACGGACCCGAGCCGGCCATGGTCCGGCGGGCCGTGATCACGCTCAAACTCTGCGACCACTGGGCGAACGGCTCGCTCGTCGCGGCGCCCACCTCGTCGCTGCCGGCGCCCGTCGGCGGGATCCGCAACTGGGACTACCGCTACACCTGGGTGCGCGACGCGGCGTTCGCCGTGTTCGCGCTGCGCCGGATCGGCTTCGTCAACGAGGCCGACGCCTTTCTCGGCTGGGTGCTCGACGCGTTCGAGCGCAGCGGGCAGCCGAGGATCATGTACACGCTCGAGGGCGACCGGATTCCCGACGAATGGGAGGACGACGAGCTCGAGGGCTACCGTCGCTCGGCACCGGTGCGCTGGGGCAACGGTGCTGCCGACCAGCGCCAGCACGACGTCTACGGCGAGGTGCTGGACTGCGCCGATCAGTGGGTCAAGGCCGGCGGCCGGCTCGACCCCGCCTTGTGGGACGGGCTGAGCACCATCGCCGACGCCGCGAGCACGGCCTGGCGGGAGCCCGACCAGGGGATCTGGGAGGTGCGCAGCAGCGGCCGCATCTTCACGTACTCCGCGGCGATGTGCCAGGTGGCGCTCGACCGCGCCGCCGCCGTCGGCGAGCGGCTCGGCCTCGCCGGACCCGTGGCGCGCTGGCGGGCCGAGGCGGCCGAGCTTCGCGAGATCATCCTGACGCGGGCCTGGAACGAGGACGCGAAGACCCTGTCCGAGCACCTGGACGGCGGCGACAGCGTCGATGCGAGTCTGCTGGCGCTCCCATTGCGCGGGGTGCTGCCGGCCGACCACCCGAGAATGGTCGCGACGACGGCCGCGATCATGGAACGCCTCTCGGCCGGCGACGGCCTGCTCTACCGCTATCGGCACGACGAGTCGCCGGACGGGCTCGCCGGCGACGAGGGCGCGTTCCTGCTGTGCAGCTTCTGGCTCGTCGACAACCTGGCGCTCCAGGGACGGCTGGAGGAGGCCCATGACCTGTACGCGTCGCTGTGCGCCAGGGCGAGCCCGCTCGGGCTGCTGTCGGAACAGATCGACCCGTCGACCGGCGAGCTCTCCGGCAACTTCCCTCAGGCGTTCAGTCACATCGGCGTGATCGCCAGCGGCGTGACGCTGGCGAGGGCGGCGGGGAGGGCGGCATGATCGAGCGCCTCGTGCTCCTCGGGGCCACCGGCGATCTGACGGCGCGCTACCTGCTGCCCGGGCTCGCGGCGCTGCGCGACCGCGGACACCTCGAGGACACGTTCCAACTCGTCGGGGTCGGGCGCGAGGACTGGGAGGGCGGCGAGTTCCGCGGCTGGGCGCGCGCACAGCTGGACGAGCACGGTTCGGAGCTGCCCGCCGCCGCCCGCGATGCCGTCGTGACCGCGGCCGACTACCACCGGGCCGACGTCACCGATGCCGCCGCCATGGCCGAGGTCGTCGCGGGCACCGGCCCGGTCGCCGCCTACCTCGCCCTCCCGCCGTCGCTGTTCGGGCCCACCGTGTCGGCCCTGCACAGCGCCGGCCTGGCACCGGGCAGCTCGATCGTCCTGGAGAAGCCGTTCGGTGAGAGTCTCGCGGAGGCGACCCGGCTGAACGCGCTTCTCTCCGAGGTGATCCCCGAGGACTCGGTGTTCCGCGTCGACCACTTCCTGGCGATGACGACGGCGCAGAACCTCCTCGGCACCAGGCTGGCCAACCGCCTGCTCGAACCGCTGTGGAACAGCACGCACATCGCCCGCATCGACATCGTCTGGGACGAGACGCTCGCGCTGGAGGGCCGGGCCGGGTACTACGACGGCGTCGGCGCGCTGAAGGACATGGTGCAGAACCACCTGTTGCAGCTGCTCTGCCTGGTGGCGATGGAGCCGCCGATGAGCCTCGACGCCCGTGACCTGCGCGACCGCAAGGTCGACGTGCTGCGCTCGATCCGCCCGCTGAGCGACGACGACGTCGTCCGGCAGACACGGCGGGCCCGTTACACCGCGGGACGCATCGACGGCGCGTCCGTTCCCGCGTACGTGGACGAGCACGGCGTCGACCCATCCCACCGGACCGAGACGTTCGCGGAGGTGAGGCTCCAGCTGGACAACTGGCGCTGGCACGACACGACGTTCCGCCTTCGCACCGGCAAGGCGCTGCGCCGCGACCGAAAGGAAGTGGCCGTGCACTTCCGACCGGTTCCGCACCTGCCCGACGGCCTGCGCGGCAACCCACGACCCAACGTGCTGCGGTTCGGCCTCGATCCGGAGACCGTCGTGGCGGAGATGGCCGGCGTCGGTCCGCGCGAGGACGCGCTCGTCCCGGTGACGCTCGCCGCTGAGCTCGAACCGGGCGAACTCCCCGCGTACGGCCGGCTGCTGCTCGACGTGTTCAACCGCGACCCCGCACTCTCGATCCGCGGTGACGAAGCAGAGGAGTCGTGGCGCGTCGTCACTCCGGTGCTCGCCGCGTGGGCGAACGACCGCGTTCCGCTGGAGGAGTACTCCGCCGGGTCCGACGGACCGTCGCTCAGCCCTGGGACGTGAGCAGCCAGCTGAGATAGCCGCCGTAGGCCGCGACGAACAGTCCGCCCTCGAGCCGGGTGATCCGGCTGCCCGACACGAACACGGGCACACTGGCCAGCCCGGCGGCGACCAGCAGGAGGAGGTCGCCTCCCAGCACCTCGTCGGGCACGTGGACCGCCGTCGGCGAGACCAGGATCGTGATGCCGAGGATGATCGCGACGTTGTACACACTCGATCCCAGGAGGTTGCCCAACGCGATGTCACGGTCTCCCCGGATCGTCGACAGTACGGTGGTCACCAGCTCGGGGGCCGTCGTACCGAGGGCGACGATCGTCAACCCGATGACCGCGTCGCTCACGCCGAACGATCGGGCGGCGTCGACCGCGCCGTCGACGAGCAGTGTCGCGCCGGCCACGATGACGGCGATGCCCACGACCAGGCTGACCACGTCCCGCCACGTCCGGGCCGGCGTGCGCCCGGCATCCTGCCGCACGTGTTCGTCGTACTCCGCTCGGGCGGTCGTGGACTCCCGGCGACTGGTGCGCAGGATCCCCAGCGTGTAGCCGGCCCCGAAGAGCACCAGCACCAGGCCGTCGAGCCGGCCGAGCGTGCCGTCGAGCGCGACGACCAGCAGCAGGAGCGACGCCGCGGCCATCAGTGGAAGATCGAACCGCACGGTGCGAGTCTCGAGCGCGATCGGGCTGATCAACGCGCTCAGGCCGAGGACGAGCAGCAGGTTGATCAGGTTGGCGCCCACGATGTTGCCGACGGCCAGGCCGGCATTGCCCTGGCGCGCGGCGTCGATGCCGATGGCCAGCTCGGGCATGCTGGTGCCGACGGCCACGATCGTCACTCCGATGACGATCGGCGCCAATCCCAGCCGCAAGGCCAGACCGGTCCCGCCTCGGACCACGAGCTCGGCTCCGCCGAGCAGGCCGGCGAGGCCGACGACGATGAGCAGCGCGCTCGACACTCAGAACGCGTACCGGAACACCGCCGCGACCGGCCCTCCCTGGGGCACGTCGTCGGCACGCACGGCCAGCACGCGCCCGCCGGCGAGCAGGACGCGCCTGGCGATCTCGTCGACGACGCCGTAGCTGGCGGCGTCGTCCTCGGCGAGCGTCACCGCGCCGGACTCCTCGTCGACGTAGCCGGGCACCTTCTGGTCGATGTCGGCGATCAACGTGTCGACGACGCCGAAGGTCGCGGCGCGCGCGATGGTCGCGAGGTCCCCGGACGAGCGGCCCTGATCGAACCGCTTCTCGAACAGGTCGCGAAGCTCGGCGAGCTCCTGCGCGTACACCTCGTCGAGGGCCGTCCGCGCCATGGCGGCGAGCTCGGCGTCGGTGGCGGTCTCGGGGTTGCCGGGGATTCCCGGCCCGGCCAGGTACGGATAGCTGTTCACCGACCGGAAGATCCCGCTGAGCGGCTCGGTGGCCGCGAGGACGAGCGGCAGTTCGAGGCCCGCGAGCACACCTCGCAGCGCTTGGTCGACCTTGCGCGCGTACTGGCGCAGCCTGACCTTCTGACCCTCGGAGCCCTGGATACGGCCGACCGGGGCCCGGTCGGCGAGCGAGGCCTTACCGGCGGCCGACGCCGCGTCCGCCGGCAGGCCGGGCACGTCGACGGTGAACGGCGGCCCGTCGCGCGTGACCTCGACCAGTCGCACGGAGCCGGCCGCGAGCGCGAGGACGAACGCCGCCTGCGGGAAGGTGACCGCCCGCAGCAGCGGCTTCACGTAGAAGCGGTCGCCGACCTCGACCGCACTCGTCAGCTGGTTCGGCAACCGGAACACCGTCGCACCGCCCGGCGACGCGAACACCGCCAGGCTGCGCGCCTGTTCGGCCCAGAAGTCGTCGTCCTCGACCAGGTCGTCCAGCGACTCGCGGACGTCGGCGGGCGCGCCGCGGTCCGCACCGGCCTCCTCGAGCTGCCGCACCGCCTCGGCAGCGAGGTTCTTCAGCTCGATCCGGCCCGCCTGCGCCTGCTGGGTGACCGGACTCGTCGGGACATAGATCGAGACACTGGCCGGGTCGCGCGCCGTCATCAGCCGCTGGAGCTCTGCGCGCGTCGGGATGTCTGTGTGCAGCGTCACACTTCTACCGTCTCACGGTATGGATGGCCGGCCAAGGGGCAACCAGCGCATCCAGCGCTCGAGGGTCGCGTCCCGGTCGTCGCAAAATCACGTGACGCCCGGCGCCCGATCATCGACAATCCGACAGGTGGCCACCATGAACGTCGGCAGGACGGAACGCGGCCCGTCGCCGCGCACCGCGCTGACCGCGCTGGCCGGGCATGCCTTCGGAGCCATCCCTCCGCCGGCGCTGGTGCTGCTCGGCATCGTCAGCGTCCAGTTGGGCTCGGCCGTAGCGAAGCACCTGTTCAGCGAGGTGGGCAGCTTCGGGACGGTCGCGCTGCGGCTGTTCTTCGCGGCGGCGGTGCTCATGCTCGTGTGGCGGCCGGTGCTGCGCATGACGCGCCGCACGTGGACGGTCGTGCTCGTCTACGGCGTGATCCTCGGCCTGATGAACCTGTCCTTCTACCTGGCGTTGTCCCGCATCCCGCTGGGGATCGCGGTCACCATCGAGTTCCTCGGGCCGCTGGCCGTGGCCCTGGCCGGGTCGCGGCGATGGCTGGACGCCCTCTGGGCCGCGCTCGCCGCCTGCGGCGTGGTGCTGCTCATGGAGGGCGGCGGCGACCTCGACGTCGTCGGCGTCCTGTTCGCCCTGGCCGCGGGGCTGTTCTGGGGCCTCTACATCCTGGCCGGCGCGGCGCTGGGCCGCCACACCACGCAAGGCAACGGCCTGGCGCTGGGCATGGTCGTCGCAGCGGTGGTGGCGGTGCCGTTCGGCGTGGCCGACGCCGGCATCGCGCTGCTCCAGCCCTGGGTCCTGATCGCGGGGCTCGGCGTGGCGCTGTTGTCGTCGGTCATCCCGTACACGCTGGATCTGGAGGCGCTGCGCAAGATCCCGCCGCGCGTGTTCGGCATCCTCATGAGCCTCGAACCCGCGATGGCGGCCCTCATCGGCCTCGTCGTGCTCCAAGAGACACTGCACTGGACGCAGTGGATCGCCGTGCTGTGCGTCGTGGTGGCCTCGGCGGGCGCCACCCGCGGCGCCCGCACCGACGTCTGACCGCAGGCGCGGCGCGCGGCGCGGGAACGATCAGCCGAACACCTCGTGGACCAGGCGCTGCCCGTCGAAGGGCCCGCCGGGGATGGCGAACACGGCGCTGCCCGTGTGCTGCAGGAAGCCGTGCAGCTTGTCGGCACGCGACAGCGTGTCCTGCAGGGGGACGAACTGGGTGGCGGGGTCGCGGACGTAGGTCATGAACAGCATGCCGTTGTCCCAGTGCCCCATGCCCGGCTGCTGCGGCCCGTGCTCGTGCGGGGCGGTGCCGGGCGGGTGCGTGTGCCCCTCGTCGGGGACGCCGGCGCTGGCGGGCAGCACGAGGCCGTTGTCGTAGTTGTAGCTGCGCCGGAACATCGGCGGTGCCTCGTGCGCGAGCCGGACGTGGGCGTCCGCGGCGATGAGCGGGCGCCCGCCGTCGTCGGTCGTGGTGAGGTCCAGCGGTGTGTGCTCCGACCCGCCGGACAGCGGGGCGCCGCTGTGCCGGTCGCGGCCCAGCGCCGCGTTCTGCTCGGCCGCGGTCGCCAGGTCCCACATGGGGGTCAGCATGCGGATCTTGCGGAACACCAGGTAGGTGCCGCCGGTCATCCAGTCCGGCTCGTCCGCGGCCGCCCACACCGCGGCGGCGAAGTCGTCCGAGCCCGGGCGCAGGTTCGCCGTGCCGTCCAGCTGCCCGAACAGGTTGCGGGGCGTGCGTCCCTCGCCCGGGCTGGTCAGGAACCCCTGATGCGTCCACCGCGCGGCCGCGACACCGGGCACCCGGGCGCGGACCTCGCGGATCGCATGCGCGACGACGGTGGGATCGTCCGCGCAGATCTGCACGACGACGTCGCCGCCCACCCAGCGCGGGTCCAGCCGGTCGCCGTGGAACGCCGGCAGCTGGACCAGTCGCTTCGGTGCGGCCGCGACCGGCCCGAACGTGCCGGTGAACACGCGTGGGCCGAGGCCGAACGTCATGGTGAGGTTCGCCGGGCCGAGGTCGTCGGCGACGCCGCTGTCGGCCACGTCGCGGTTCGCCCGAGCGGGTCCGGGTTCGCCGCGCATGAGCGCGGACGACAGCGCCGACAGCCGGGCCAGCAGCTCGTCGAGGTTCGGCCGGTACGGCTCGAGCAGGTCGAAGGCGGCGACGCAGGCGCACAGCTGCTGAGCGGTGGCGATCCCGGGCTGGTGGGGACCCTCGTCGATCGCCGCCGGCGTGGGCTCGGCGCTCGGAGCCTGCTCCGTCGCGCGGTCGCGGCCGATCAGGTAACCACCGGCGCCCGTCGCCGCGGCGACGCCGGCCGCGGCCGCCGCGCCCAGCACGGCGCGCCGGCC
>NZ_QUAL01000038.1 GCF_003579925.1 Jiangella rhizosphaerae
CTGCTGGCCACCGCGGGGCTGCCCGCCGCGGGGCTGCCCGCCGCGGCCGCCGGCGCCGGGTGCCGGCAGCTCGTCGTCCAGGCGCAGCGTCAGCGAGATGCGCTTGCGGTCGACGTCGACGTCGAGCACCTTGACCTTGACGACGTCGCCGGGCTTGACCACCTCGCGCGGGTCGGACACGAACCGCTTGGACATCGCCGACACGTGCACGAGGCCGTCCTGGTGCACGCCGATGTCGACGAACGCGCCGAAGGCCGCGACGTTGGTGACCACACCCTCCAGCCGCATGCCGGGCGTGAGGTCGGTGATCTTCTCGACACCGTCGCTGAACGTGGCGGTCTGGAACGACGGGCGTGGGTCGCGGCCGGGCTTCTCCAGCTCGCGCAGCACGTCGGTGACCGTCGGCACGCCGAAGACCTCGTCGGCGAAGTCGGCCGGACGGAACTCTCGCAGTGTCCGGGTGTCGCCGAGCAGGCCCTTGAGGTCGCGGCCGGAGGTGTCGACGATGCGCCGCACCAGCGGGTAGGCCTCGGGGTGCACGCCGGAGGCGTCGAGCGGGTCGTCGCCGCCCTGGATGCGCAGGAAGCCGGCACACTGCTCGAACGCCTTGGGGCCGAGCCGGGCGACCTCCTTGAGTGCGGTGCGCGTGCGGAACGGGCCGTGGTTCTCGCGGTGCGCCACGATGTTCTCCGCCAGCCCGGGCGTGATGCCGGAGACCCGGCTGAGCAGGGGCGTCGAGGCGGTGTTGAGGTCGACGCCGACGGCGTTGACGCAGTCCTCGACGACGGCGTCGAGCGAGCGGGACAGTGCGAAGTCGGGGAGGTCGTGCTGGTACTGGCCGACGCCGATCGACTTCGGGTCGATCTTCACCAGCTCGGCCAGCGGGTCCTGCAGCCGTCGCGCGATCGACACCGCGCCGCGCAGCGAGACGTCGAGACCGGGCAGCTCCTGGGCGGCGAACGCCGACGCGGAGTACACCGACGCGCCGGCCTCGGAGACCATCACCTTGGTCAGCCCGGGGCGCAGCTTGACGAGGTCGGCGGCCAGCTTGTCGGTCTCGCGCGAGGCGGTGCCGTTGCCGATGGCGACGAGCTCGACGCCGTGCTCGCGGACCAGCCGGTCCAGCGTCGCCAGCGACTCGTTCCAGCGGTTCGCCGGCTGGTGCGGGTAGATGGTGTCGGTGGCGACGACCTTGCCGGTGGCGTCGACGACGGCGACCTTGACGCCGGTGCGGAACCCGGGGTCCAGGCCCAGCGTCGCGCGGGTGCCGGCGGGCGCGGCCAGCAGCAGGTCGCGCAGGTTCGTAGCGAAGACCCGGATGGCCTCCTCCTCGGCCGCCTCGCGCAGCCGGGTGCGCAAATCGAGGTCGAGACGGAGCAGGATGCGGGTGCGCCAGGCCCAGCGGACGGTCTCGTTCAGCCAGGCGTCGGCCGGCCGGCCCTCGTCGCGGATGCCGAACCGGTGCGCGATCTCGGCCTCGTACGCCGCGGTGGAGCCGTCGTCGCCGGTGGGGTCGACGGTGAGGTCGAGGATCTCCTCCTTCTCACCGCGGAACATCGCCAGCACCCGGTGCGACGGCAGCTTCGTCAGCGGCTCGGCGAAATCGAAGTAGTCGGCGAACTTCGCGCCGGCCTGCTCCTTGCCCTCGCGCACCTTCGCCGTCAGCCGTCCGGCCGTCCACACCTGCTCGCGCAGGCTGCCGATGAGGTCGGCGTCCTCGGTGAACCGCTCGACCAGGATGGCGCGGGCACCGGCCAGCGCCGCGGCGGCGTCCTCGACGCCGGCCTCGGGGTTCAGGTAACCGGCCGCCAGCGTCTGCGGGTCCTGCGTGGGGTCGGTGAGCAGACCGTCGGCCAGCGGCTCCAGCCCGGCCTCGCGGGCGATCTGCGCCTTCGTGCGCCGCTTGGGCTTGTACGGCAGGTAGATGTCCTCGAGCCGGGCCTTGGTGTCGGCGAGGAGAATCTGCGCCTCGAGGGCGTCGTCGAGCTTGCCCTGCTCGCGGATGGATTCCAGCACCGCTGCCCGGCGTTCTTCGAGCTCGCGCAGGTAGCGCAGCCGCTCCTCGAGCGTGCGCAGCTGAGTGTCGTCGAGCCCGCCGGTGCGCTCCTTGCGGTACCGGGCGATGAACGGGACGGTGGCGCCCTCGTCGAGCAGGAGGACGGCGGCGCCGACCTGGTGCTCGTGGACGCCGAGCTCGTCGGCGATGCGCTGCTGGACGGACGGCAGGGCGGGCTTCGACACGTGGTTCCACTCTCTTCGGCAGGACGTCTCCGGCATTCTGCCGCGCCGGGCCGGGCCGCCGCGAGCCGGTCCTCGTTCTCAGATGACGAGACGAATTCGTTCAAAAGATGGACGCACGGCGGTGCGGGTGGGTAGGCTCGCGGTCACGAGGTCATGAGTGTCAGTGCCAAGCCCCGGCTCGCTGGCCGGCAACCCTCCTCCGCGGTGGGGTGCCCCGGGTGACGACCTGGCCGGCTCGATCCTGAGCCCGGCAAGCGCGGACCCGTGGCCCGGGTCCCGGAGACCTGGAGGACCTGTGACCGTCACCGACCTGCCCCGCGTCCACGCCCCGCTGCCTGCCGCGCCCACGCAGCCGCTGCTGCCCGTCGTCGGCGCGGACCTGCGGGCGCCGCTGGCCGGCGGCGGCGACGCCCGGTACGTCAACCTCGACTACGCCGCCAGCGCGCCGGCGCTGCGGACCGTCGCCGACCATGTCGCCGAGATCCTGCCGACGTACGCGAGCGTGCACCGCGGCGCCGGCTACGCCTCGCAGCTCTCGACCCGGCGGTACGAGGATGCCCGCGCCACCGTCGCCCGGTTCGTCGGTGCCCGCCCCGACGACGTCGTCGTGTTCGTCCGCAACACCACCGACGCGCTGAACCTGCTGGCGAGTTGCGTCCCCGACGGCGGGGAGGTGGTGGTCCTCGACCTCGAGCACCACGCCAACCTGCTGCCCTGGCAGCGCGGGCCGCACCGGGTCGTCGAGGCCGCGCCGACGCTCGCCCAGACGCTGAGCCGGCTCCAGGTCGAGCTGTCGCGGCGCCCGGCCGCGCTGCTCGCCGTCACCGGCGCCTCCAACGTCACCGGTGAGCAGCTGCCGCTGGGCGCACTGGCCGGGCTGGCGCACCGCAACGGCGCGCGGATCGCCGTCGACGCCGCACAGCTGGCGCCGCACCGGCGCATCGACGTGGTGGCCGGCGAGCTCGACTACGTTGCCTTCTCCGGGCACAAGCTGTACGCACCGTTCGGCGCCGGTGTGCTGGTCGGCCGGCGCGACTGGCTCGACGACGCACCGCCCTACCTCGCCGGCGGCGGGGCCGTCCGCGAGGTCACGACCGACGCGACCCAGTGGGCGCTCGCGCCGGCCCGGCACGAAGGCGGCTCGCCCAACGTCATCGGCGCGGCCGCGCTGGCCCGCGCGTGCGAGGCGATCGAGGCGCTGCCCGAGGGCTGCGTCGAGGTGCACGAGTCGGCGCTGCGCCGCCGGCTGCTGGCCGGGCTGGACCGCATCGACGGCGTGCGGACGCTGCGGCTGTGGCCGGACAGCGGCTCGGCGGTCGGCGTGGTCGCGTTCACCGTCGACGGATACGCCGCACGGCAGGTGGCCGAGTACCTGTCCGCCGAGCACGCCATCGGAGTGCGCGACGGCCGGTTCTGCGCGCACCCGCTGCTGGCCCGGCTCGGCGCCGGCGACGGAGCGGTGCGGGCCAGCTTCGGCCTGGGCTCCACCGCCGCCGACGTCGACCGCCTGCTGGCCGCTCTCGAGCGGCTGGTGACCGACGGCACGGCGCGTCCGTACGCCGCCGGCGCGGACCGCCCCTGCGACTAGCCACCCGTGGTGGGTTCTGCGGCGGACTGTGGGCGGCCCGGACGTCTCTCCGGTGACGGCGCTCGCGGCGGAGTGATCTCGGCGGCGCTCACGGCCCGGTCCGTTCGGGTGGTTTCTGGTAGCGGTGGCCGGTGGGGCTGGTCCAGATGGTGGTGCCGTCGGGGAGTCGGTGGACTCGCCAGTGGCCGCGGTGTTTGAGCTTGTGGTGGGTCTCGCACAGGGCGTGGAGGTCGTCGGGGTCGGTGGTCCCGCCGGCGTTGAACGGGACGATGTGGTCGAGGTCGCAGGTGATCGCGGGGCGGTGGCAGCCGGGGGTGCGGCAGGTGCGGTCGCGGGCGATGATGAAGTCGGCGAGGGCTTTGGTGGGGCGGTAGCGGGTGCGGCCGAGGTCGAGCAGGTGCCCGGTGCCGTCGGTGCGCAGCCAGGTCCACACGCCCTCGGCGGCGAGGACCTTGGCGACGTGCGCGGGGATGGGCCCGTACCCCTCCAGCTCACCCGGTTGGTCGCTGAGCCCGATCGCGGTCGCGAACGGCACGGTGATGTGCACGGCGATCGGACGCCGACGCGGCGGTGGCGCGCTCGCGCTGGATGGTGTCGGTGGTGGCTGCCCGGCAGCGGCGTCGGCACGAGATGGCGCGCCGCCGGCAGAACCCGCCATTCCGGCCGGGTGGCCCAGCGGGCCGGTGGCGCGAGCGGCGCGACCGGCCGTGCGGTCGACCGAGCCGCCGGCGGAGCCGGCCGTTCCGGCGGACGGCCGGTAGGCATGGTGACCGGCGGAGCCGGCCGCACCGGCGAACGCCTGGTGGGTGGGGTCGCCGGCAGCGGCTGCCGCGTCGCCGGTGATCTGGTGAGCAGGCTCGCCGGCCGAGCCTGGCGTGCCGGCCACCCCGGCGGCGTGGGCCAGCGGGGTGGTGGTGCCGTCGGCGCAGGCGGTGAGGGCCGCCCAGCCCAGCTCGGCCAGCGCGTCGGCGCGGCGTTGGTCCTTGGTGCGGGCGGGGAGTCCGGCGGCGGCGTCGGCACGTTTGGCATCCGCGGCGGCCGCGTTGAGGGCGGTGTCGAGGGCGGCGGCGTCCGCGGCGGGCAGCCGCGCCTCCAGATGCGCCATCCCATCCGACGCGGGCGTGATGGCGACGTAGCGGCGCTCACGCGCGGCCTCGTACCGGTCCGCCGCCTCCACCGGCGCCAGTTCGTGCAGCAACTGCTT